>CAUZRH010000080.1:0-6829 GCA_963582115.1 Dehalococcoidia bacterium | reverse complement strand
CTGGCGCTCAACTTTGACGATTCTCCAAAGGCGTACTCGCTTGAGTCCCTACAGGAGACGCCGGTGGTGAATGACACGCTGGGCGGACAAGAGCTGGTTATCACCTTCAATCCGCTCGCCGAGGCGGCCCGGACCTACGAGCGCGCTGGTCACGATTTCGCCCCGACGCAGGATCCAGACGTGGTGTTGGATGAGGACGGTGTTGAGTGGCGAGTCGAGGAGACTGGGCTTGTGAAGTCAGACGATACGGAGACGCTGGCTCGATTGCCCGGACACGTGTCGTACTGGTTCGGTTGGGTGGCATTTCACCCGGAGACGGATCTGTTTGGGGAAGTGGCGACGCTGGTGGAGTAGGTGGAAGGTGGAGTTGATTAAGAGAGATCTGATTTCAGCTCGTGGATAGCTTTGACGAGATCTTTGGCAGCCTCGCCGACGTCTTCTGCGTTCATCTGCCGGCCACGTACTCCCGCCGCAGTGAACGGCTTGCCACCGGAATTGCAGAGTTCGACGCTTTTCGCCAACGCTTCCACAGCGATCCCTGATTCAGGGTCGAGATTTTCGACACTCGTAGCAATTCCCACAGTGAGATAGCGCATTCCCATCCATCCAAGTTTGCCCTCTGGAAAGAACCAACACACTGAAATATCTCGGGATGGCAATCGAAGTCGCCAAGATGCTCCAACATCTCCTGGCTCAACAAAAGCCCCAAGGTCGGATAAAGCCTCGACTACGGATACGAATTGATTTTTGAACTCGAGATCAGTAATCCCGTCAATCAATCATTCAATAGTGCCCTTTGGGCGAGATGGTTTTCGGTTGGCGGCTCTCCCATACGCAGAACGGCCAGTGACACGTGTCACCATGGCACATAATCCTTCGCCCGCGAACAACTTGATTTCTACTGCGGCAACATCCGTCTTCTCCATCTGGGAATTGAGAAAATCGACAATTGTCTCAAGTTCGCGTGGGATCGTTGTGGCAACGAAAACCAACCTGAGACGACCGTCAGCGAGATTGTTGTCTACCTGATCCCAGAATTCATCTACACGCGAACCCATCGCTCCTACGGATTCGTCTAGCCAGTCTTCATCTGAATATTCCGGTTCTATCAACTTGAAAGTGACCGTATCCAGATCGGTACCGGAAGATACCGCGCTCTTGCTAGCAGTTTCTTTGATACGCCCTGCGGGCCAATTTGCCTGACCGTTGGCGGCGTAATCCAGCATCTGGGCAACAATTTCTCTACGTAATTCTGGATTTGAACTCTGCTTGCACTCTACAAAGGTGGGAATTCCATCTTGATCAACGAATAAGTGGTCGACGCTCCACCGATTTGAAGCTCGTTCCGTATCTGGAATGGCTGCGAAGCCACCGACGAGAATCCTCTGGATCTATCTGATCACCAGGAATCAGATCGGGCTGACGCTGTATCTCACGTTGAAGACGATATTCATTTTCAAAATCGGTCTCGGAGATCACAGACTGAACTTCGTCGTCATCGTTTACCAAGAAGATTTCCCCGATCTCACTAAACTTAACCGCCCAGAAACGCTCCGATGGCGGTCATCGTATCGTCGTGATTGTCCTCGAAGACGTTGTGGCCAGCGTTTGCGATTCTGGCTGATGAGGCATCAGCCATCTCTGTGGTCAGTCGTTTCTCCGCCTCATCCGTCACAAGCTGGCTGTTGCCGCCGAGTACGAACAGGGTTCGAGGCTTTACGGACAGGAAACGGGACCACATCTCGTCATCCGAGGGTCGAACCGTCAGACCCATTGAAGTCCGGATGCGTGAGTCTTCTCGCCACACAACCCGTCCGTCGCGCTCTACGAGTCGCGCGTCGAGTCGTCGTACAACGGCGTCGTCTGAAATGTTTGGGAGTGCCTGCTTTTGCCAGGCTCGCGCCGCCGCCATGCTTGGGAAGTCCTGCGAAAGCGATGCAAGTTGGCGCTCGAATTCGACCGCGGACCCGGCGCGCATCACCGGCCCGGCGTCGATCACTACCAGCGAATCGACAAGTTCCGGGTATTCGGACGCCAGCGCAGTTGCGACGCCGCCGCCCATGGAGTGCCCGATAACGTTGGCGCTCTTGAGACCCCACTGCTCGTACAAACCGAGCACGTCGGCGATATAAGCCTCGGTCGAGTAGTCGCCATCGGGAGACCACTCCGTCTGGGAGCGGCCACGGAAATCGACCGACCGTACGTGGTGAGTTTCGGATAGTGCGACTGAGATGTCGTGCCAGACCGCGCCTGTACTCCAGACTCCGTGCAGCAGGATCACCGGCGGGTTGTCGGGATTTCCGTACTCAAGGTACGAGTAACGAAGTCCGTTCGTCGTGGCCGTCTGGCGGTGTGAATCGACTTCGGTGATCGGCAAGACTTCGAATCCCATTGGTGGTCCTTTGTGGGTGTCTTGGTGATATTCGTAGGTGAAGAAGCAATCGCATAAGTTGATCCGCCTCCAACCTTCTCTCCCCGAGGGGGACAGAGCTCTAACCGGCCGGTGGGGCCACAACTACGTCTTCGTAGGCGTGGCGTTTTGTGATGAGGTTGCTGTGGAGGAATACGTCCAACGCCGCCTCGTAACTGGCCTTTGAGATTTCGACGGCCGGATTCCAGCAACCGAGGCCCTGGTAGAAGCGGATGGTATCGGCGAGGACGCCGCTATCGATCCCAGGAAAGAATGAGGCTTCTTTGTCTGCGATCTCTTCCGGAGGTGCGTTGTTCACCCACTGCCGTGACTTTCTATAGGCACGGATGAAGGCGTTGGCCTGGTCCGAAGCAACGAACTCTCGGGTGCCCTGAATGCTGGAGAAGGCGACGGGTCCAACGGCCTCTCCTACGGAGGCGACCACATGGCCGACGCCGTCAGCCTCAAGCTGCTGTGGCGCTGGCCCTTGCTGGTGGACGTACTGGCCGGTGCCAGACCGGAACGCTGCGTCGATCTCCGCCGTGCTTCCTGCGTCGATGGCGTTCAGAGAGCCGTAGTCGACGCCCATCCTGTGGACACCGTATTTGAACATGGCAAGCGGTTGACCGCCGTGGTCCGCAAGAACGTCTGCGCCGGACAGATTGTCCCATGTGAAGTTCGGGTCTGGCTCCCGTGCGGCGACGAAAAAGCCGTCGCGCTCGTTGATCTGTGCAAAGTGGACTATCGGCGGCGTCTCGCCGCGTTCCAGGTAGGCCCAGCTTGCGGATACGGCACCCTGGCAGATCTCGATCTCACCCGCAGCCAGCATAGCCGGGGAGTTGGTCGCTGGCGGAACTTCACCTCCGTAGTGAGGATCAAGACCCTCTTCCGCAAGGAAACCGCCTGCGACGGTGCCGATCAGTGGGGAGTAGAACGCCGAGTGCCGGTTGACCATGATCCGAAACTGAGTCATCGATGTTCCTTATTACTCGCGATAAAAGTTCGGGATGTCCCGTTCAGCCTGACACCGTAAGAGGTACGTGCCGGGACGTGGGCACAGGTTAGCGAAATGGCGACGGGTTCGCCATCGGCCAGTATCAGTACCGGCAGAGAAGAGGGAAGGATCTGGGCGCGAAGAGAGGCCCTTTTTCAAAGACCGCTCAAAAAAAGTGCGGCGGACGGGCCCGACATAGCCCGTACCGCCGCTTGGAGAAGCACACCGCAACCGTGGAAGCCGGGAGGTTTGGCCATTGCCCCGGTTGGGTACATCCTGGTGGTCTGCGAGAAACCCGCTAACCGCCTAAAGCTCCTCGCCATATGGGACCGATCTCGGTGTATATCGAGACCGGTTCTAAACCCCCTCACGTCGAGTTATAAAATTGCCGATTGCCGCAAACGTCCTGGTCAGTTGGACTCAACAACCCCGCTTGGCTGCCGCTCTGGCTGCTGAAGCCACTCGATCTGGGGCGACTGCGGTGCCCATCTCAGTGTGCTGATGAGGAAGGCGTGATGGATCACGCGAAAGCGCGTGAGGATTCTGTGAATATGACTTCGTCGAAGCGATGATGCAACGACACCAATATCGCGGGGTAGCGCGCTGCAAATCAGGCCGTATTTACGATTGGCTATGATTCCATGTGGGTGTTTTAGCACCACACGGAATCGTCACACGCTAACCCGCGCTGCGGCGGAAATATTCGAGGCTAACGGCGGCCTCGGCGTCCGAAAAACCTTCATATGGAGGTAGCAATCGGCGCGGGAATGACTGGTCTGTAAGCCACACCAGCAATTTGTCGTAAGCGCCATCTATCATCACTCGATCGACGTGACCGAAAATTCCGTCCCGGTGCCGGTTGAACTCCTCAGCGATCTCCATCGTCCGTGTTACGTCTCCAATAGAGCCGGCGGCGAACATCTCTCGCGTTAGTTCTGGGTAGACGCCGTGCATGCTGCAGAGCAGGGAGCATTCGCCGAACTGGGTTGCGTAGGCGTACGGGCCTTGCAACATGAAGTGCTGCATCTCAGGAGCCTTTTGCATCCAGCTCCTGACCAGCGCCATGTCTGCCGTGCTCTGCTTAGCGGCGACCAGGTTTGGTACTTCATCCAGGATCATTCGGTAGTCGTCGCCGCCCAGGATTCGTTTGGATCGCGCCAGGTTGTAGTGTAGAAATTCGGAGTCCGGGTACGCGCCGCACACGGTTTTGAAGTAGGTCAGCATTTCGGAGTCGGTGACCGCGCCCCAAGAAGGCAGTGATATCTGGAACGACCGAACTCCCAGGTCATGTGCGTACCTGATGCGGTCGATCACCTCTTCTGTGGCCAGCGATATCACGCCTACTTGCATGCCGACACCTGTCCCACGCATGGCGTCTACGAAGACGTCCACAACTCGCTGGAATCGACCGTCGGTCATGGCGTAGCCCTCGCCCGCAGTGCCCATGATGTAGAGGTGGTGAGCGCCGAGGCTTGAAAGTCGACCCAGCAGGGCTCGGAATGAGGCCTCGTCCAGCGTGAGGTCTTCGCTCCACGGGATGTCTACGGCCCCGAGCATCCCCTGAGTTGTGCGCATGGTGACGCCGTGTTTGTTGGCGGAGAGAATCTGTGTCATCGGGCTGATCCAATCAGACGGTGGCTGGCCGTGATTTCTTATCACGTTCGGGGATGTTCGTTGACCGGGCATTATGCCTGTCAACGGTGTGGTCGGTTAATCTGGTGGCTCACTTAGTCTTTGTAGATATGGGGAGCACTGACCCACGATGCCATGGGAACCGTTCTTTTTCATACAACTGTCGGACCCACAACTCGGCGTCATGGTGGCAGCCGGGCGTATCGAACCGGAGCTGGGCATCGGCCCTGAAGTTGCGTTGTTTGAGTCGGCTATTGCAGAGGCGAACCGACTCAAGCCCGATTTTGTGATGGTCACGGGTGATCTGAGTCACAACAACATGGATCCGGTGGAGGTGGCCGAGATCAAGCGTGTTGCGGACGGGTTGGACTCAGGGATTCCCATTTACTGGGCGCCGGGCAACCGGGACACAAGCAACGACGCCGGCGTGGCGGTCCTTGATTTGATTGAGAAATACCGCGACGAGTTCGGGCCGGATTACCACTCTTTCACACACAAGAGTGTGACATTTGTGGTGCTGTCATCGGCCGTCATTTTCAATCCCTCACAGGTCCCGGACGAGTGGGAGAGCCAGCTTCAGTTTGTCGAGTCTGAGCTAGCGGCATCTGTCGAGCGCGGCGATGATCGACGGATCGTGTTCACGCATCACCCGCTGTTTACGGACAACGCAGACGAGGAAGACTACGGCGGTAACTTGCCACTGGAGCGACGGAGGCCGCTTATGGATTTGTTCCGCAAGCACGATGTGTCTGCTGTGTTCGGCGGGCACCTGCACAAGAACAACTACGCAAGCGACGGAGAGATGTTGATGATCGCTACCTCGGCCGTAGGAATGCAGGCCGGTGACGATGTGTCCGGATATCGCGTTGTGAAGGTTCTCGGCGACCGTGTCGAACACGAGTACTACGCGTTCGATTCAGGGCCAGACCGCGTGGAGCTTTAGGGGCTCGGATAGGGCAACCGTAGCGGTGGGGCGGGAGGCTTGCCCGACCCGCAGGGTTCACCCTATGTAAACGCCTACTCGACTACCCTGTACTTCGACTGGACGACGCCGGATGCATACGAAACCGTGTCGACGTGGTTGAGCTTCATGTCGCTATCAAGGACGCCAAAAAGCGGGATGCCCTGGCCGATAAGGACGGGGATGCGTGATACGGTAATTTCGTCGATGAGGCCGTCGTTAAGAAAGCTCTGTACGGTCTTTCCTCCATCGATCCAGGCGTGTTTGTAACCCTGCGTTGCAAGGACGGTGAGTAGCCCCGCGGGATCTGTGTTGACGATATCCACGTCTGTTTGCCGCTCTTCGGGAACGTCGTCATTTGTGAGTGTGCTGCTGGGTACGATGACGTGCTTTCCGACGTACGGCCACTCGACGTCGAAGCTGAGAAACTGCTGGTAGGTGGTGCGTCCCAGGACCATCGAATCGATGCTGTCCATGAATGCCTTGAAGCCGTAGTCGTCTTCGCCCGCATCGTGCTCGAGCCAGTCCCGCGAGCCGTCAGTGCGGGCTATGAAGCCGTCATGGGAAGTTGTGATGTAGACGGAGGTTTTGGTGGACATGCAGCGTACTTTAGCGGTGATGGATGTGGGTTGTTGGTGGCGATGTCACAACCCTTCTGATTGCGAAGCACCCACGCTGAGGCTCTTGAAGGGCGGGGACGGGCAATCCCGATCTGGGAGATTAACAACGCGCTAGTGTCTTGCCGCTCGTTGAGCGACACACCCCTCACCCCAGCCCTCTCCCGACCGGAAGAGGGGGCAACAAAAACCACGGTGAGAGTTAGTTCAGGCGA
>CAUZRH010000079.1:0-6845 GCA_963582115.1 Dehalococcoidia bacterium | reverse complement strand
AGTACCGGAAATTAATGTCAGCACCAGATCTATACGGCGTTAAGCCAGCGTCGACCAACATGTCCGCGGTTGTCAGGGATTACATATCTCTTACCAAGCCGCGTGTGATGACCCTCTTGCTTCTGACTTCCGTCACCGGAATGGTCCTCGCCGCCGAGGGGTTCCCGGACCGCGTCGTCTTTATCGCGGTACTGATCGGCGGAATTGCGGCTTCCGGGGGTGCAAGCGCACTCAATCACTGGCTTGATCGCGATATCGACCTTGAGATGAAACGCACGGCCACTCGACCCGTCGCAAGCGGCAGAGTCCGGCCCATGAGTGCTTTCGCGTTCGGGATAATCCTGAACGTGATCAGCTTTGGCGTTCTCTTCGCATGGGCCAACCTCTTGGCTGCCCTGCTGGCGATGGCCGGAACGCTGATCTACGTCATCATCTACACCGTCTGGCTGAAGCGATCTTCTGTGCAGAACATCGTCATCGGTGGTGCCGCCGGGGCCATCCCGCCTATGGTCGGATGGGCGGGTGTTGAGAACAGTATCGGCCTTGAGGCGTGGTATCTGTTTGCCATCATTTTCTTCTGGACACCCCCCCATTTCTGGGCCCTGGCGCTCCTCATTAAAGATGACTACAAGGCGGCAGGGATTCCGATGCTTCCGGTCGTCGCACCCAGATCGACAACCAACTTGTCGATCATGCTGTACACAATCCTACTGGTCGCCCTATCCATGGCGTTTGTTGTAGCAACGGATAGTCTTGGATTGATCTACCTGATCCCGACAATCATTCTCGGGGTGATATACCTCGCCCTGACGGCACGCTTGTTCAGGGATGGCAGCCGACCGGCGGTGCTGGGACTGTACAAGTACTCACTGCTTTACCTGGCGCTCCTGTTCGTGGTCATCATGGTAGACGGCACGATCGGCTAACCCCGGATAGCCGACTTTTCGAATCACCCGGCACTAAGTTAAACAAAAAAGGACGCCCCCGATTTGGGGGCGTCCTTTTTTATGCTCTTATTTCGGTGAGATCAGACGAGCTAACCTTACAGAATCAGGCTACCAGCGCCTCATTTGCCACACGAGCCACCTCTGCAAATGCCTCAGGCTCACGGACGGAGAGATCGGCCAACTGCTTGCGGTCAATCTCTACGCTGGCCAGTATCAGGCCGTGCACAAGACGGGAGTAGCTCAGGCCGTGGATCCTGGCCGCTGCGTTGATGCGAAGTATCCAGAGGGCTCGCATCTGACGCTTCCGCAGCTTGCGGTGAGCGGTCTGGTAAGCCATTGCATGTAACA
The DNA here is from genome assembly GCA_963582115.1 of Dehalococcoidia bacterium. Taxonomy (GTDB): domain Bacteria; phylum Chloroflexota; class Dehalococcoidia; order Lucifugimonadales; family Lucifugimonadaceae. The sequence goes on along the minus strand of CAUZRH010000079.1, from coordinate 5,550 downwards.
ACGACTCTTTTGCGACCTTGTATCGGCGATTACGCGATCCGCGGTGGCCGCGAACGGCCTTTAGTACGGCTCGGTGCCTTCGGTGTTTTGTGGTGCCGCGCTTGACTCGTGCCAACTGAGGCTTCTCCGGTGATTAAGGTGATCAGGGCCGACGACGCGCGCCGTTCCCGACAATTAAGAAACTAAGTTCTGGAAGCTATTAAGGATGACGCCTTAAGCGTTTCGCCGCAAGCGTGTTGATGCCTTAAAGCCGGTTACTGGCCTAGAAGTCGCTTGATCCGCTTCGCATTCGCGGGCGACGTTCCAACTTTCTTGTCGAACGCGCGACGTACACGCGAAGACTTGTTGCGTCGGAGATGGCTCTTGGGACCTTTGGTCCGCAGAACCTTTCCGGTGCTGGTTATGTGAAATCGGCGCTTGGCGCCTTTATGGGTCTTGATCTTAGGCATTTTTAGTTAATCAGTGCTTTCGCTTGATCCGCTGGCCTTGGAAGTTGCAGCTAGGGCAAGCTCATCAGGGGCCAGGATAATGCTGAGTGAACGCGCCTCCATCATTGGCGCTCTTTCCAATTTTGCTCCGTCGGCCAGCGCCTCTGCAGCACGCCTGAGAAGCTTCACGGCAAGATCCGGATGGGCGATCTCTCGACCACGGAATCGAACCGTCACTTTTACTTTGGCCCCGCCGGCCAGTAGGTCCCTGGCGCGTCTAACTTTCGAAAGAAAGTCGTGCTCACCAATCTTCATGCTCAGCCGAACTTCACGAAGTTCGTTACGGGCCTGACCTTTTTTGGCGTCACGCTCGCGTTTTTGCTGCTGAAACTTGAATCGCCCGTAATCGAGCAGTTTGCACACCGGTGGAGACTGGTTGGGAGCCACCTCAACGAGGTCTAGTCCCTGCCCCTCCGCCATCTCAAGCGCAGTCTGGAATTCAAAAACGGCTCCAGAGCCGTCTTCTTCAATGATCCGCACTTCCGGCACTCGGATCTGGCGGTTTATACGGTAATCGCGAGCTATATGCGGGATCCTTTGCCCATCAACCTTTGCGGCATCAGGGATTTAGGGGTTCTGGACACTAGTTGACCACGATGCAGAATACCACGTCGCTCGGGCACAGGTCTACGTTTGTTCGTCCTATGCTCACCAACTTATCTCCAGACCTGCACCAAACCCGCAGATGATGCACCAGATCTGGCCAGCTTCACGCGACGTAAGTACCTGGCGGCGACGATCTACATCTCCGCCGCCAGTACCGTCCAAAGGTTCCGTGCCTGTACGAGGGTCAAAATGGGGTCCTGTGATAGGATTAAATAGTCGTAATTTTGAGATTACCTGTCTGTTGTTGTGAACCCGACATCCTTGGACGTAGTTCTGGATGTCTCTGGAGGGGGAGTCGACATCGGATTGAAGATCGCCGACATCTAAACGACGAACTTCAAAATTGTACGGGACGGCCCGCACCTGGATTCATCCAGAAATGTGAGGCACGTCCGGTCACCTTAGGAGGTGACTGTGAGCCGGCGCTGGATGCGTAACAGCCTGATCTACATATTGATCGTTTTCGCCGTGATTGCGGTGTTCTTTCTGTTCTTCGACAGCCGTCCTCTTGATGATGCGCGTGAAATTCCGATCAGCGAGGTCGTTGAACTCGCTGAAAATCCGGGCAATGAACGCATCCTGATTGAGGTCCAGGGCGACGATCTGACGATACGCGTGGGTGCAAATACCTTCGTGTCTCGAAAAGAGCCGGGCTCCAGCATTGTGGAGTTATTGGACCAGGTTGGTGCAAGCGGAAACGTTTCCATTGACGTTCAAGAGGCCGGAAGCGGTCTTGGCAACATCATCGGCCTCCTGATCAACTTCCTGCCGCTGATCCTGTTCGGCGGAGTCCTGCTGTTCATGATGCGACAGGCGCAGGGCAGTTCTAACCAGGCGATGGGATTCGGAAAAAGCCGCGCACGGATGTTCGTCGGCACGAAGGCGACCGTTACTTTCTTTGACGTAGCAGGAGCTCCTGAGGCCAAGCAGGAACTTGAGGAAGTCGTTGAATTCCTCAAGTACCCGGAGAGATTTGTGGCCCTGGGCGCTCGTATTCCTCGCGGCGTCCTGCTTGTAGGACCTCCCGGTACGGGCAAGACCCTGCTGGCGAAAGCGGTTGCGGGCGAAGCCGGCGTTCCATTCTTCTCGATATCGGGTTCCGAGTTCGTTGAGATGTTCGTTGGAGTCGGTGCGTCTCGCGTGCGTGACCTCTTTGAGCAGGCCAAGCGGCACGGGCCGTCTATCATCTTCGTCGACGAGATCGACGCGGTGGGTCGCCACCGTGGAGCTGGTCTTGGCGGTGGACACGACGAGCGAGAACAGACCCTTAACCAGATACTGGTGGAGATGGACGGGTTTGAGTCCAACACCAATGTCATCGTTATCGCCGCCACCAACCGACCAGACATTCTTGACCCGGCCCTCCTCCGCCCCGGCCGTTTCGACCGCCGCGTAACGCTGGACTCGCCGGACATCCGCGGTCGTACAGCTATCTTGGACGTCCACGCCAAGGGCAAGCCGTTGGCTGACGATGTCGATCTACAAAACCTGGCACAGCAAACCCCGGGGTTTAGCGGTGCGGACCTGGCGAACCTGATCAATGAAGCGGCGATCCTAGCGGCTCGTCGTAACAAGAAGGTCGTGGGCCAGGACGAGATGCTTGAAGCGATCGACCGATTGATCGCCGGACCTGCCCGTAAGAGCAGGGTGATCTCCAAGCACGAAAAAGAGGTCACGGCCTTCCACGAATCTGGACACGCCATTGTGGGCCACTTCATGCCCCACGCCGACAAGGTCCACAAAATTTCAATCGTCGCTCGTGGTCGGATGGGCGGGTACACTCGCTACCTACCGGACGAGGAGCGAACCCTCCAGACCAAGAACCAGTTTGAGGCGATGATCGCGACCGCCATGGGTGGACGCGTTGCTGAGCAGATTGTGTTTGATGAAATCACAACCGGCGCATCGAACGACATCGAGAAGGCAACTCAGATCGCCCGTGCAATGGTCACGCAGTTCGGTATGAGCGATAAGCTTGGGCCACGGCTCTTTGGCAAGCGCGAAGAGATGGTGTTCCTGGGTAAAGATCTTGGCGAGCACCGTGACTACGGCCCGAGGACCGAAGAACTGATCGACTCAGAAGTCGACCGTCTTCTGCAAGAGGGCCGGGAAAACGCTGAGCGCATCATTACGGAACAGCGAGAGCACCTCAACAATATCTCGAAGTTCCTGATCGAGAACGAGACGATTGACGGCAAACAGATGATCGACATCGTCGAAGGTCGTAACCCGGCGATAGCCATCGAGGCTGTATCCGAGGAAGTATCTGGCGAGGACGAGAAAACGGAAAGCCCGCCAAATCCATCTCCGGAGAACCATGGTCGGACCCCGGACATCAGAGATGCTAACCCGCAGCCGGGACTGGATTAGATCCCAGTTCCGGGCGTTGTTTGGCCTCGGTCGACTACTCGGTTTCGCCCGAAGACTCGGATGATACGAGCGCTCTCGCTCGGTAGTAGAGTCCCCATCGGTTCATCGTCTCGCGTATTCGTGGGTCCTCAAGCGCTGCGATTTCTTTGAAGAAACCGGCCAATACGTGAGCCGACCTCACGTCGTCCTCGCACACCCAACTACGATCACCGGGAACCATATAGAGCAGGCCGTTCTGATGAGGACACTGCATCTCCATTGATGCGCTCCCCTGACCGGTTTTGAGGGTAAATCCGCCACCGTAAATTGACGTCTCAGATGACGGCGTGTCCTGGGCGCTCATAAGTTTTCCTCAAATAGGGCATGCGGGATCGAGATGCGTGAGTTTGACTATCCTACGGCCTAATCCAGTGCCATCCATTTAGCAATGTGGCACGTAATCAGGCAAGAATTTTGACCGAATTGGTGCACTTTAGAGTAGCCTTGTCCTGACCTGAGTTGATCTTATCAAGCCTGATTTGTAAGGACCACACGGGAGTCGGCCCTATGGGGATCCATTATCAGGACCGCGACATTGTCGTTTACAAGACATCGTGCGGGCCTTACGACAACAATAGCTATTTACTGGTCTGCCGGAAGACCGGTCAGAGCGCCATCGTGGATGCCCCGGAGGCTCCAGAGGCGGTGATCAAACAGGCGCGCGAGACGACGGTTAAAACTATCCTGATCACTCACAACCATATGGATCATCTGGCCGGTTTTGACACGGTGTTCGGTGCCTACAATGTCCCTGTTTACATAGGCTCCGCAGACGGAGAACCACTGGATGGCCGCGGCGTTACCGAGTGGCCATCTGACGATGAGATCGATCTGGTGGGCGAGCTCAAGATACGCGCCATTCACACGCCGGGTCATACGCCCGGATCTACCTGTTACGTCGTCAGTACCGAGCAGGGCGAGCACACGCTCCTGCTATCGGGCGATACGCTGTTCCCCGGGGGGCCCGGGCGCACAGGTAGCCCGGAGCTTTTCCGACAGGAAGTGCAGAGCATCACGTCCCGATTACTCACTCTGCCCAATCACACGATCGTGTTGCCGGGGCACGGCGAAGACACCACGATCGCTAAGTCCAAGGACGAGTACGGTGTCTTTGCGGCGAAGACGCATGATGAGGATCTGCACGGAAACGTGGCCTGGCTGGAGGATTAGTGCAGATACCCGGCATAGATCCGTCTGCCGGCCTCCATCCCAGGGTCGATGTTCCCTGGTCGATAAGGGATGTTCTTCTGGGCATCGGTGCCGTCATAGGCCTCGTGCTGGTAACGATCCTCCTGTTAGGGCTGATCGTCAACGTAACTGGACAGGACGACGACTGGACCACGAACGGAGATATACTCGGGTTTCCCATGGCGATGGCCCTGGCGGTCCTGTTGGAAACGTTCTTTCTTGGCCCGGTTATCTACTTCGCGGTACTGCGGCGCAGGGCCATTTTCCGGCAGCTAGGGTTTGTGCAACCGCAGGGTCGATGGCCGTACCTGATTGCGATAGCCGCATGGCTGGTGGGCGTAGCAGCACTTGTGGTCTGGAGCCTTATCACCGAGGCCCTGGGAATCGACCTGCTCAAAATCCCGGAGCCGCCTCCAGAGCTAGTGGACTATTCCGGCATCAAACTTGCTTTGCCCCTCATCATAATTGGCCTGTTCGGGCCATTCTGTGAGGAGGTATTCTTCCGCGGCTTTGCTTTGCCCGTGTTTGCAAATCGATTTGGCCTGTGGGGCGGCATACTCATAAGCGCCGCCCTGTTTTCCGTGTTCCACTTGAGTATCGGAGGGGCGGTACCGATTTTTGTGTTTGGTATCGTTCTGGCGTGGCTTTACGTGCGGACAGGTTCGATCTATCCGAGTATGGTCGCCCACGTAACCCAGAACATCCTCGCAACGCTGGTGGCTAACTGATCGCCAGAACCCCATTTGTTATGGCCATATATACCGAAAGAAAGACTGTCCAACACCGATGTCTGAAAGACTGAACTCTGCATTCAAGCGTGCCAAGGACGAAGGGCGCGCCGTTCTGGCTCCCTTTATCA
>CAUZRH010000078.1:0-6857 GCA_963582115.1 Dehalococcoidia bacterium | reverse complement strand
TCTCATATTTTCGCGCGATGCGAAAATCTTGGGGAGACAATATGATCCATAGTCTGGCCTGAGGTATCCCTTATCCACTTCTTTGGAAATGTGACTCTTAATGAAGATCGCAATCCCCGCTGACTCAGAACAGGGAGAGATGCGCGTCGCACTCGTTCCCGAGACAGTCGGACGCCTGACGCGCTCCGGAATAACCGTCATTGTTCAGCCAGATGCAGGCAAGAACGCGGGGTTCCCCGACGAGGTTTATCGCGACGTTGGTGCGGAGATGGCGGACACGATTGACGCCTTGCTCCACGATGCCGACATCGTAGTGAAGGTTAACCAGCCCAACCACCATGAGATAGAACTCATGAAGCCGGGCGCAGTGATTATTGGCTTGCTCAGAGCTCGCACAAGTCCGGACATGTTGAACCGGCTGGCCGACGCGGGAGCCACGGCGTTTGCGATGGAGCTCATCCCACGTATTGCGCGCGCACAACGCATGGACGTTCTCTCATCGCAAAGTTCACTCGCCGGGTACAAAGCCGTTCTGATGGCGGCGAACTCGATAGGGAAGTTCTTTCCGCTCATGATGACGGCGGCCGGAACAATCCCTCCGGCAACGGTCCTTATCCTGGGTGCCGGCGTCGCCGGGCTTCAGGCCATCGCAACCGCAAGAAGGTTGGGTGCAAAGGTCGAGGCGTTTGACGTACGTCCCGTGGTCAAAGAGCAGGTTGAGAGCCTTGGTGCGGTCTTTGTGGAAATCCCGGCCCCGGAACCAGACAGCCATACCGAAGATATTGAAAACCCAAGTGGTTACGCGGGAACTCAGACAGAAGAGGCGCAGCGACTCCAGAGAGAGACACTGACAGCCCACGTAGCAAAGGCCGACGTTGTGATCACTACGGCTCTCATCCCCGGCCGCCCAGCTCCGGTACTCATCACGGCTGAGATGACAGAAGCGATGCAACCCGGCTCTGTGATAGTCGATCTGGCGGCGGAGTCCGGAGGCAATTGTGAGCTTACGGTCCCGGGCCGTGACGTTGAGAGCGATGGCGTAACGATCCTTGGCCCACTAAACATCCCTTCAACAATGCCGGGTGAAGCCAGTGTCCTTTACTCCCGAAACGTCGCGGGATTGCTCGACTTGCTGATCTCGTATGAAGGCAATTTAGTGACGGATTTTGAAGATGAGGTGATCGCAGGGGCCGGGGTCACGCACGGTGGCAGGTTGGTTGGCATCGGCAGCGAAATCACCGGAACAAGCTCAGAAGGGAACGCTTAGCGATGTTGGAATCTTTGATCCTGTCGCTGACGGTGTTCGTTCTGGCGACCTTTATCGGCCATTCCGTCATCACCAAGGTCCCGCCAACGCTCCACACCCCGCTCATGTCTGGCACCAACGCCATCTCCGGCATCGTGATCGTTGGCGCAATTGTGGCGTCCGGGATGACCGACAGTGCGTTGAGCCAGTGGCTGGCGACCGGCGCAGTGGTGCTGGCCACCATTAATGTGGTCGGTGGATTTCTTGTGACGGACCGAATGCTCCGGATGTTCCGACGGCGTGAACGACCGGCAGGCCGGGATAGCGGCACATGAACGCCCAGGACTACATAAATCTGATCAACGGCAGTTACCTGATTGCCGCGATCCTGTTCATGGTGGGCCTCATGCTCCTGCGCACTCCGGCAACGGCGCGAAACGGAAACCGACTCTCTGCGCTGGCAATGCTGATCGCTGCGGGCGTCACGCTGGTCGACCGGAACATCGTCGAGTTTGAATACATCATCGGCGGCGTAATCCTCGGGACGGTGATCGGCATCATCCTTGCCCGTACCGTGCAGATGACCGCGATGCCGCAGATGGTCGCCGTGTTCAACGCATTTGGCGGCGGTGCGTCTGCCCTGTTGGCGGGATCAGAGTTCATCCGCCTCGCCGATCATGGCGATGTGCCAGAGTACGTCGGCACCACCATCATGCTGGGCACCGCAATCGGCGCTCTAACGTTCACCGGAAGCATTATCGCTGCGGGAAAGCTGACCGGGATGGTGACTCAGAACCCGATTGTATTCCCTTTGAGAAACGCCCTTAGCGGGTTGCTCGCGCTGGTGGTGATCACGCTCGGCGTCTTCCTTGTGTTTGAGCCGATAAACAACGAGTTGGTATTCGCCGTTCTCGTAGGAGTCGCTTTGCTGCTGGGCATCCTCCTGGTCACGCCGATCGGTGGCGCGGACATGCCGGTTGTGGTTGCGCTTTTCAACTCTTACTCGGGTCTTGCCGGTGTGGCGACAGGGTTTGCGCTTAACAACAACATCCTGATCATCGCCGGCGCACTTGTCGGAGCCTCCGGGCTGATCCTGACTCGCATCATGACACGCGCTATGAACCGATCACTTGCCAATGTAATGTTTGGCGGCTTTGGCGCATCCGGCGTGGATGTGGCGGGTGTCGATGGCGAGACGCGACCCTATCGGTCAGTACAAGCTCAGGACGCGGCGATGATGCTTGGCTATGCCGGATCCGTCATATTCGTCCCCGGATACGGGCTGGCCGTGGCGCAGGCACAGCACGAGTTGCGAACGCTTGCCGATGTGCTGCAGAAAAGGGGCGTGGATGTGAAGTACGCAATCCACCCGGTCGCGGGCAGGATGCCCGGCCACATGAACGTACTTCTTGCCGAGGCCGATGTTCCGTACGACCAACTTTACGATCTCGACCAGATCAACCGCGATTTCGCCCAGACGGATGTCGCCGTCGTGGTCGGAGCAAACGATGTCGTAAACCCGGCTGCGCGAAGTAGCGAAGGCAGTCCAATCTACGGCATGCCCATCCTGAACGTAGATCACGCCAGTTCGGTCATCGTGTTGAAGCGGTCGATGGCATCTGGGTTTGCCGGGATCGACAACGACCTGTTTTATCTAGATCGCACTTCGATGCTCTTCGGAGATGCGAAGTCGTCCGTGGGGAGTCTTGTGAGCGAGATCGAAGACCTGTAGGCCAGATGCCAAAGCCTGATAAACCGAACTGGCACGGTATATAAGACTGCCCAAACAACTTCGGTCCGGACGCAGCGAACTACGAGAAGTCCCGTTCTCAGTACCCGTCCGCGCTGGCTTCGGATGTGCTCATGGCTGCCGCCCTCCCTCTGAACGCCTCGCTGCTTGAGATCGGATCAGGTACCGGCCGCGCCCCCCGCCTGTTTACCAGGCGTGGATATGACATCACCTATATCGAGCCGCTCGCCGAGATGGCGACGATCAGCGCATCAGATACATCCACTCAACTTTCGAGGAGTGGTCCCCACCCGGAGAGCCGTACGACCTCGAGTTCTCCGGGCAAGCGTTCTACTGGGTTGACCCTGGAATCGGGTTCCAGAAGCTTTCCAGCGTGCTGCGCCCCGACGGGATAGCTGCCCTGTTCTGGTATACCCCGGCGTTGGCAAACCACGAACTGGTTGAGGCGATAGACCGTATCTACTCGGACCTGGCCCATGAGATTGGCGGCCACATGTATCAGCCGTCGCACTTCGACAACGCCCTGGAACATCTGAATCACCTGAAATGAACTGGGACAGTCGGATCCATACGAAAGACCGAGTACAGGGAGACGCGGATAGATTCGCGGGAGGAATGGTTGTCGATGCTCCGCAGCAGGTCCAATCACCTGGCGCTTCCGGAGAATCGGCGAGACGCGCTACTCGAAGCAATTGGTGAGCCCATCGACGATATTGGAAGCGCCGAGGTAAGCGTGACGACCCGGCTCTGGCTGGCTACACGTATCTGATTTCGTAGGTATCTGGCCTTTATACGGAGTACTATCGGGCCGGACGTATAAATTGGCGTTACCAAAGACTTGCCCCCCAAACCCGCTCCTTAAGTAGAGGCGCTTCAAAGCTTGACTGTCCGGGATTCAAACGCGGCCGATCCGAGTGATAAAGCCGCGACAACCAGAGAGGATACGGTCGCGCCCGCGACCGACCATCCCGTTCGGACATCGGTGTTCTCGGCGCTTGCCGCTCCCCAGTACCGTCGGTTCTGGTTCGGCTCTCTAGCCTCCGTCGGTGCGACCCAACTACTGATAATCGGCCAGGGCGTGCTGGTCTTTGATCTCAGCGGGTCCGAGTTCCTGCTGGGACTTGCGGGTGCGGTCACAGGCTTCGCCACCATCATCGTCACCCTGTTCGGCGGCGTCGTGGCTGACCGGATTAACAAGCGTTTACTTTTGGCGGCTACGTCTCTTCTGGTGGCCGGGCTCCTTTTCTTGCTTGCAGCGTTGGACGTGACGGAAGTTGTCAGGGTGTGGCATGTGATAGCGATTGCCAGCGCCATCGGCATAGTCATCGGTTTCGACTCACCCGCGCGTCAATCGATCTTCCCGTTATTAATCGACGGACGCGACCAGATGATGAGCGCAGTGGCTCTCAACTCGATTGTATGGCAGGGCACCCGGATCATCGTCCCGGCCATAGGTGGATTTGCGCTGGCGTATTTCGGTACGCACTCCGTGTTCTTTGCCGGTGCGGTCGGGTTCACGATGATGTTCTTCGTGATGCTCACCATTCGATTCGACGAGGGCCAGCGCGCGCCGGGACGGAACGTGCTGGCTGAGCTCTGGGACGGCGTTCGCTACGTCACTTCGAACCGATTGTTCGCCGTCTTGATTCCGGTGACCTACGCCAACATGTTCTTTGGCGTGTCGTACATGCAGTTGATCCCGGTGTTTGCTGACGCCTACGCAGGCCAGTCAGACCAAGCGCTAGGGTTCCTGTTCATGTCCGGAGGCATCGGGTCACTTGGCGGCACGCTCGCCATGGGTCGGGTCCGTTCCTTTTTGCCGGTCGGATGGTTGATGATCCTTGGATCGTCTCTCAGTGCAGCGTCGATCGTCTCTTTTGGAATATGGACCTATTTCGGGCCCGATCCCGCGGGGTACCCTAATCCGATCATCTCGCCGATGTTTTTCGTATCCACAGTGTTGATGTTCTTCGCTGGGACCTTCAACTCGATGTTCTTGATCAGCTCCATGACCGTGTTGCAATTGCGGGTTCCGGTGGAGCTACGCGGGAGGGTGATGGGCATATATGGAATGACTTTCAGCCTGATCCCTATCGGTGGCCTGCTGTCCGGCGGGATCGCCCAGCTTGTGAACGCCAGCTTTGCTGTAGCAGTCAGCGCTGGAGTGATGCTCGTGATCGTAGTGCTTGTTACGACAACCCAGCCCGTGCTGAGGCAACTCAGGGCCGAGTAGCGCCTTCGGTAGGTCCAACATGCAGGTTCGCCGTTGCCCATGACATGGCGTTCCAATTGATTACGCGCTGTCGTCGTTACTGGTAACGAGCTCGACGACGCCGGTATGCTTACGACCCGATGGCGTAGCTCATGGTCAACGTCTTTGGCACAATTTCTACCGACACAGAGTGGAAGAGGATCTGACCAGGTGAAATCAGACGGCGTACGCGAGCGACTTGAGGCCCGAGAGGAAACTCTTTCTCCCTTCGCTGTCCGTTCGTCTGACTCGACAGGCCGGGCGGTCGCTGAAGAACCAAGTCCCATCCGTACGGCCTTCCAGCGTGACCGTGATCGGATTATTCACACGAACTCGTTCCGACGCCTGAAGCACAAGAGCCAGGTGTTTGTAGCGCCGGTCGGCGATCACTTCGTAACGCGCCTGACCCACACGCTTGAGGTCGCACAGATAGGCCGCACGATTGCGCGTGCGCTCAATCTGAACGAGGACCTGGTCGAGGCTATCGGCATGGGCCACGACCTTGGTCACACACCGTTCGGGCATCTTGGCGAACGTGTGTTGAACGATCTCATGCCGGATGGTTTTCATCACAGCCGTCACAGCGTTCGAATTGTCGAGACGCTGGAAAAAGATGGCAGGGGCCTGAACCTGAGCGCTGAAGTAATTGAGGGTATTCGCCGACATTCCAAGCCACAGGGAACTTTCCTGGACCGTGACGCCGTGGAGGGAATGACCCTGGAAGCGCAGGTGATACGTCTCTCGGACGCTATGGCCTATCTGGCGCACGACATCAACGACGCCATACGCGCCGGGGTGATAACGATCGACGACTTACCATCCAGCGCTATCACACATTTAGGAAGACGACATTCCGAGCGTGTGAACGCGCTTGTCACGGACGTTATAGAGGCTTCATGGGCAGCGACCGGGCAGGGTGCTGATCCCGGCGGAGATGCACCGGTAATCACTATGTCGGACGAGTTCGGAAAAGTGGTCACTGAGGTACGCAACTGGATGTTCCGGGAGGTTTACCTTCCGATTAGCGATACCCGACCCGGCAAAGCGGCGTTAGAGATTGTCGACCTTCTTTACAGGCACTACCTGGCAAACCCGGAAGACATTCCGGCTGACTTCCCCCGCGTAGCAGACTCCCCGGAACGACTGGCCGCCGACATCGTGTGCGGGATGACCGACGAGTTCGCCCTCTCGCGCGCAGAGGCGCTACGACCGGGTGCGTTCGCAAGCGCCTTCGCCGGCCGACTTTAAACGTCGCATAAACCCAAAGGCCGGGAAAACGGGTTCGCTGTCGAATTCGGCCAACTTTCCACAGAATCCCCAGCATCCATCCCCGCAATCCCCAGCCCGGGGCTCCTATATTGCGATTACAGACGTGGCATACCGATTTTTGTGACACGTGACACCGGCCACTTCCCCAGCGGGGCCTAAGCTAGTTCGAGAATCATGACACTTGTAGACGACGTCAAAGCCCGGTCAGATATCGTCCAGGTCATATCGCAATACGCGGACCTGGACACTCGATCGCGCACGCCCAAAGCCCCCTGCCCGTTCCACCCAGAGCGGACGGCGTCGTTCGTCGTCTTCCCCGACACCGGAACCTGGCGATGTTT
>CAUZRH010000077.1:0-6877 GCA_963582115.1 Dehalococcoidia bacterium | reverse complement strand
GCCCAAATGAACCAAGGTAAGGGCGAAGTTCCTGCGATCTAACGCCCCACTATTCGTCATCCCGAGCGAAGCCGAAGGATCTCCACCAGAAGATCAATTATCCGAAAAGACAATTCGGTCCAAAACAATTTCCGACCTTCCCTTGGTTTCCTGTAAACCAACTAACCGCCAGCAAGAAAGACATCCATTGCCCAAGTTCGTAATCATGCCGCCGCAGACGGAACACCAGCAATCGTGGGCCGCCCGCATCTCCGACACGCTCCCGGACTTCGATGTCGTCCTCCCGGCGAACGCCGAAGAGGCAAAGCGGGAGATTGTCGACGCCGACGCCGCATTCGGTAACTTGCCGGCTGACGCGCTGTCGGCAGCGACACAACTACGCTGGCTCCAGTCGCCGCAGGCAGCGCCGCCGCCAGGCTACTACTACGACGAGTTGATCGATCACCCGGTCACGGTTACGAACTTCCGTGGCATCTATAACGACCACATCAGTGCCCACATCATGATGATGGTGCTAGCGCTGTCCCGTGGACTGCCCGGCTACATGCGCGCCAAGACCCGACATGATTACGACAAGGATGCCAATGACGCGCCCTTCGTCTTCCTGCCTGACTCGACCGCCATCATCGTCGGCGTCGGCGGCATCGGTGGCGACACCGCGTTGCATTGCAAGGGCTTCGGCATGCACGTCATCGGAGTCGATCCACGGGTCGGCGAACCACCGGCTGGCGTCGACGAACTTGTTTCCACAGATCAGCTTTCGAGCGTTATCGGTCGTGCCGATTTCGTTCTGGTCACGATGCCCCACACGCCCGAGAACAAAGGCATGTTCAACGCCGAAATGTTCGCCCGGATGAAGAGCACCGCCTACTTTGTGAACATCGGACGAGGACCGACGACCAGGCTTGACGATCTAGCGGCAGCAATAGAGCAAGGCGTGATTTCAGGCGCTGGTCTGGACGTCTACGAAAACGAACCGCTACCGGCCGACCACAAGCTTTGGGACCTGGATAACGTCATCTTGACGCCCCACGTGGCGGCCAAAGAGGACGAAGGTGGAGCAAACCTCAATCAGCGCCGCTCCGACCTGCTACTGAACAACGCCCGCCGCTTCGCTGCCGGAGAAGAGCTCCTGAACGTAGTCGACAAGTCGCTCTGGTTCTAGGCACACTGTTCGTGAGGAAGGGAAGTAGTTGCCAGAATCCACAATACTCACAAGTACCGGGATCGCTCTCCAAGCGCTCTCAATAGCTCGAACCCTCCCGTGGTGGAAAAACTGGACTGGTGGATTAGTCCGAAATCGCGAGTGTTAGTCACTGGAGTGTCCGGGATAGGGAAAACTCAGTAATCGTCTGAAATATCGGCAGCCTTTAACTGACCGTCTCTTAACCGTTCCAATCTTTCCTTGACCAACACACGCCCCGATAACTACCAGTGGGTCGCGCTCGCAGCTATTGGGCTCAGCGTCTTCACCACGGTCACCGACTTTAGCGGCATCACCGTCGCCCTGCCGACAATCGCGCGCCATCACGATCTGTCGCTACCGGCCGCGTCCTGGGTGATTCTGGCGTCCACTCTCACGATCATCGCCTTCCTGGTCCCTGCCGCCAGCCTGTCGGACAAACTTGGCCGCAAGAACTCCTACACGCTCGGGCTGATCATGTTCTCCGTCGGTGCGCTCGGCGTCGCGCTCTCGCCATCGTTCGGCTTCCTGATCGCCGCCCGAATCTTCCAGTCGGCCGGTATCGGAATCGTTCAGACCAACTCTTACGCCATCGTCGCCACCGTGTTTCCGGACGATCAGCGCGGCAAGGGCATCGGCGCGTACACCTCGATCGTCGGACTCGCCGGAATGGCCGGGCCGATCATCGGCGGCCTGGTCGTAGACCTTTACGGCTGGCGCTCATTCTTCTTTATCACGGCGACCCTGGGGATCATCGCCGCTACCGCCGCCGTTTGGCTGATCGATTCAAATCGCGTCAACACCAAGCAACGCAAATCTGAAGGTCCGGGATTCGACTGGCTTGGGGCGGGACTATCGGCGGCGATGTTGTCGATCTTGATCGCGGCAATCAACACCGGGAGCAAGGTCGGCTGGAGCACGCCCTGGATCATCGCCGCATTCCCCATCGGCCTCGTGTTACTTGGCCTCTTCATCTGGCGAGAGCTGTCAATTGCACGACCGATGCTGGATTTGCGAGTGTTCACCAACGGGCCGTATTCATTCGCTATGGCGACCCGATATCTGGGCTTCATGAACAGCTCAGGCTGGCGCTTTCTGATGCCTTTCTATCTTCAAGAAGTAAGAGGGTTTCACGCGACCGAAGTTGGACTAATCGTATTTGTACCATCGATAGGGATGGCCATATTCTCGTACGTATCGGGCCGGCTCTCCGACAAGTTTGGTACCCGTCGCTGGGTGATTTTTGGGCTGGCCATCGCCATCGGAGCAACGATTTTCTATTCGACTCTGGGTTCCGACACGCCGATACCTCTACTGATCGTAATTCTGTTCTTTAGCGGCATGGCGCTGGGCACGTGGGAGGTTCCAAATACAACGTCTGCGATGGACGCCGGTGACGACTCGTCCATGAACACCACCGGCGCGCTCGTGAACGTCACCCGCAACGCTGGGAACATAACCAGCATCGCTGTGTCGTCGTCGATCGTGACCGGAATCCTGGTAGCCCGGGGATTTGAGCCAGATATATCGCTGGTCGGAGAAGACGCTTCCGGTGCGATGGCTACGGCCTTCCTGGATGGAGCGCGCTTCGCCTACTTCGCCATCGCCATCGCCGGAGTGGCCGGAATCCTGACGGCATGGCGCGTGACCGCACGACGAGGTTCGGCCTCCAGGTAGTCGTAGCGGCCCGACTAGTAACGACTCGACCCACCTCCTAATGTAGGAGCGGGGTCGAGGGGTGGTTAATCCAGGCGCCACTCTCACAATTACCCTTGAAACCACAGAAAATTCCTTCGGGTCGACGCCATCCACCCGTACGATGTGCCGATAATCCAATCCCAACGACCAACCCGGAGAAACACATGACCGACGCAAAGCGTACCAACATCGTCCTCGTCATGGCGGACGACATGGGCTTCTCCGACATCGGCGCATACGGGTCAGAAATACGCACCCCCAACCTGGACGGGTTGGCGAACGAGGGCCTGTCGTTCAGCCAGATGTACAACAACGCCAAATGCTGCCCATCTCGCGCCAGCCTGATGACCGGTTTGTACCCACATCAGGCGGGCATCGGCTATATGACGGACGACCTCGGCAAACCCTCTTACAAGGGCTACTTGAACAAGACCAGCGTCACCGTTGCGGAAGTTCTAAAAGACTCCGGATACGCCACATACATGTCCGGGAAGTGGCATGTAGGGGGTGGCTACGCGTTACGCAAGCCGGAGGGTTGGACCGCAGGCGATGAGACGCACCCGACGCCCACTCAGCGAGGTTTCGACAAGTTCTTCGGCACGCTCACCGGAGCCGGAAATTACTACAACCCGCAAACGTTAATGAGTGGCGATTCGTTCATCGAGGTCGAGTCAGACGAATACCACTACACGGACGCCATATCGGACGAGGCCGCCCGCATGGTCCACGAGGCGGCTGACGAGGACAAACCCTTCTTCCTGTACGTGGCTTACACCGCGCCACACTGGCCGCTTCACGCGTATGAAGAGGACATCGCAAAGTACCGCGGCAAGTACATGGACGGCTGGGACGCAATGCGGACCGCCCGACATGAGGAGCTGAAATCACGCGGAATCCTGGAAGAGAACTGGGACATCTCGCCCCGTGACGAAAGCGCTCACCCGTGGGAAGACGAACAGGAGCAGGAGTGGGAAGACCTGCGGATGGCCGTCTACGCGGCGCAGATCGAGCAGATGGATCGTGGGATCGGCCGTGTTCTGGACGCTCTGAAAGAGACCGGCGTCGAGGACGACACGCTGGTTATGTTCCTCTCGGACAACGGCGCATGTGAGGTATTCCTGGCCGAGGACTCCCGTGTGCCTACCCCGGCGCTGTTCGGGGGAGAGACGCGCGGGGGTGAATCTATCAAGGTCGGCAACTTCACCGGACTCGAGCCCGGCGGCGAGAACACCTTCATGAGCTACGACCTGCCCTGGGCGAATGCCAGTAATGCGCCCTTCCGGTTCTACAAAAATTGGATCCATGAGGGCGGCATCTCTACGCCGTTCATCGTCCGTTGGCCGTCTGCCATACCGAACGCCGCCAACGTCCATCAACCGGCCCACATCACCGACATCCCTGCGACATGTATCGCAGTTGCAGGGGCGTCGTACCCGGCGCAACGGGCCGATCACGACATTACGCCGCTGGAGGGTGAGAGTTTCCTCGATCTGCTTAACGGCGGTCACTGGCAGCGTGATGCCCCGATGTTCTGGGAGCACGAAGGCAACCGCGGTGTCCGAATGGGCGACTGGAAGCTGGTGAGCGAGTTCCCACGCTGGGCACCGGATCAAGCACCCGGTCGATGGGAGCTGTACAACGTCGCATCAGACCGCACAGAGCTGAATGATCTCTCGATAAGTGAACCGGAGCGTCTCGCCGATATGAGCCGCCTGTACGACGAGTGGGCAGAACGATGCGGTGTCCATCCCTGGCCCCTGAATCCCGATAACATTCGGAACAACATGAAGGCCCGCAACTGGCACATCAACGGCCTTAGATTTGGCAGCGGCAAGTAGGGGCGGCGCTTGCACCGCCCCTAGTTCATAATTCGCCAACATCAGACGCGAATAATGCCCATGTCGTGCTACCCGGTAAGGGCGGCTGACTATAAGCCCACGCCCGTGCTTCGAGAGCCTCAGCATGGGCGTGACACGAAGCATTATCGAACGACGCTGTAGGAGCGGAGATTGAACTGCAGCGGGGAGGAATCAACATGATCAACTGGATCGACGAACGCAGAGTCAGAACTGGCCTCGTAGTGCTGGTCGTAGCGATAGTCGTAGCCTTCCCGATGGAGAACTACGCGCCCGGATGGGTATCGCTCCTTTACATCATCGCCCTGGCTGTTGCGTTCATCTCCGGTTTCGTCTGGTCCATACGAAACGTCTGAATCACAGCACATACACGGCCGATCCAATGTATTACCTCTCCCGGACGGGAGAGGACCAAGGTGAGGGTTGTGTCGCCTGAATGGCGGCAAGACGCCAGCGCGTTAATCGACCGATCGACGCACAAACCGGTCCCAGTATTCGCCCGAGCCGTCCAACGTCTCAGTAGGTGAGGCGTATTGACATACGCCCTACCGGTCGCCCGTTCGACAACCGACAAGGCACGTCCTGGCGGAGTAAGCCCCGCCCCTACACCTACACGCACTTCGGGCCAGACGCCCTACCCGGTGTTCTTCAGCCCCGCCGCAATCCCGTTGATGCTCAACAAGAGCGCACGTCGTAACAGCGGGTCTCGCTCCTCTACCGCTTCGCGACGTCGACGCGTCAGCAGTGACACCTGGAGATAGCTCAAAGGCGCTATGTATGCCTCACGCACGGCGAGCGTTCGTTGCAGCACGGGAAACGCGTCCAGCAGGTTGTCCTGGTTCGTCACCTCCAGCACCCCGGCAAGCGCACGCTCGTGCTCAGACCGGATGTCGTCGAATATGTGATGGAGCTCGGACGGCACCAGCTCCGAGACATACAACGAAGCGATATCCATATCCGTCTTGGCGAGTGTCATCTCCACATTGGACACAAAGGCCCGGAAGAAACTCCAGTCCTGGTACATCTCGTCCACAAGGTCAGCCATCCCGTTCGACCGCGCCTCCGCCAGCGCAGTTCCGACGCCGTACCAGCCTGGAACGATCTGTCGTGACTGGGTCCAACCGAACACCCACGGGATAGCTCGGAGGCTACCAATTCCGGAGATCGACCCGCCACGTCTGGCCGGGCGTGAACCGATATTCATCTCCGCCAGTTCTTCCACCGGCGTGGCGGCCAGGAAGTAGTCGACCAGTCCATCGGTATCGAGAAGCGAACGGTATTTCTTAAAGGCAGTCTTAGATATCTGGGCCATCGCATCGAACCATCGACTCAGTGTCGCTTCGTCGTGCCTCGGCTCGGTGTGCAGGAGCGAAGCCTCGGTCACCGCCGCGGTCATCATCTCAAGGTGTCGACGCGCCAGTTCCGGCGTACCGTAGTTGTCCGCAATCACCTCGCCCTGCTCCGTGGTCTTGATTCGACCGTCGACCGTCCGCACCGGCTGCGACAAAATGGCGTCGCGCGTCGGTCCGCCGCCCCGTCCGGTACTGCCTCCCCTACCGTGGAACAGTCGCACAGCAAGTCCGTGCTTCGCCGCCACCACCCGGAGCGCCCGTTGTGCCTGATACAGCTCCCACTGCGACGTAGCGATGCCGCCGTCTTTGTTGGAGTCTGAGTAGCCGACCATGACTTCTGCAACGCCGCCACGAAGTGCGACCAGTCTGCGGACCGACGGAATTGACCAGTACTTGTCCATGACGTCTGCCGAAACACGAAGAGCGCCTATGGTCTCGAACAAGGGCACCACGTCGATACGTGCCAGGTCAGATCCGAGGTCTATCAACCCGGCTTCTCGGGCCAAAACTATCGGCGCTAGAAGATCGTCGACCTCGTTGGTCATCGAGATGATCCATGTATCGACCGATTCGCCGCCGTACCGGTCCTGTGCGCCGCGTATCACGTGCAGCACGTCCAGCACTTCTTGTGTCTGCTCTGAATACGCAGCGGTCGGGGTCCTCAAAGTGCGTGACCCTTCGAGCTCCTCTGTCAAACGGTCGATGCGTTCCTGTCGGGGCAGTCCGGCGAATCCCACGTCAGCCGAGCCATCGACCTGGTCGATCAACTCCCCTATCGCTTTATTCGT
>CAUZRH010000076.1:0-6993 GCA_963582115.1 Dehalococcoidia bacterium | reverse complement strand
CTGTTCCGCATCGCCCAGACATCCGTGTCGGGTTCGCTCTCTGATGCCGCGCTCAAAGCGGATGGCGGTCGATGAATCCAGTAGATGGTCCGTACGCCACGCGTCTCGGTCTCGACCGTGTCAGATGCGCCGGGGATGCGTTTGCTTGGGCTTGCCAGCATTGCACCCTGGTAGGCTCCGTCGCTCAACTTCGGGAAGTTGATGTTTACAAACGGCTGCGGTCCACCGGCGGCGGCATGCTCGAGC
This sequence comes from Dehalococcoidia bacterium, assembly GCA_963582115.1. Taxonomy (GTDB): domain Bacteria; phylum Chloroflexota; class Dehalococcoidia; order Lucifugimonadales; family Lucifugimonadaceae. The sequence goes on along the minus strand of CAUZRH010000076.1, from coordinate 6,747 downwards.
ATCGACTCCGCAAGATCGTGCACCGCTGCCCCGATTACGGCAGACTCGGCATCGACCCTTAGGCCGACCGAGATCGCAGCGGTTGCTACGCCGTTCAGGTAGCCCTGAAGCCCTGCTCCAATAGTTCCAGACACGGTAAGGTCCGCACCGACGTTGTTGCCGGGATTCATCCCGCAAAGCACTAGATCGACCGGCGCAGCGGATAGCTCTTTCAGCCCAAGAATCACGGCGTCGCCCGGCGTGCCTTCGACGGCCCACGCCTCTACTCCGGACACCGGAGCGGTGAAAGATTTCGCACGAATGGGGTCATTAAGCGTCAGTCCGGAGCCAACTCCGCTGCGATCACGATCGGGTGCCGAAACGATTACGTCGCCAAGGTCCTTTACGGCCTCGACCATGGCCCATAGAGCCGAATTGAACGCGCCGTCATCGTTAGAGATCAGGATTCGCAATGTGTAATGTCGCCTTCCGGAGTGCCCGCGTACGGGCGTTATTTAAGTTCGTCGTTAGTTCAGCTTGAGGTTGTCGATCAGCCTCGTCTTACCGATTCTGACGGCTACAAGGGCCAGGGCTGTTGCACGGGTGTATTCATCAAAGGTTTCCGGGTCCACGACCGCAGCGTAGTCCAGTGTAGCTAGAGAATCTGACTGGATCACGCCCTGTATGCCGGCCTCCAGCGCTGATACGGATCGCTCTCCGTTGGCCCACAGGTCACGGGCAGAGCACAGCGATTGGTAGACGACACTCGCCGCCTTGCGTTCTTCAGGTGATAGATAGGACAGCCGGCTGCTCAGCGCCAGTCCATGCTCGTCACGAACGGTTCGAACGGGCACGATCTCGATCCCCATCAGGAGATCACGGGCCATACGCGTCACTACCGCCAATTGCTGAGCGTCCTTCTTACCGAAGTAGGCAAGATCGGGTCGCGTCGCATGAAATAGCTTTGCGACCACTGTCGCAACGGCCTTCATGTGGCCGGGCCGATGCGTGCCTTCCAGGACATCCCCGATTGGGCCGGGGTCGACCGTAAACGTGTCTCCGGACGGGTACATCTCATCTACCGATGGAGCGAATACGGCGTCGACGCCCGCGTCTCGCATGATCGCCAGATCGCGTTCCCGGTCAGCCGGATAGGTCCCAAGATCTTCGTTCTCGTCGAACTGTGTCGGGTTCAGGAACAGAGTTGCGACCACGGTTCCGGCGCGTTCCCGGGCGGCGTGAAGCAAGGCCTCATGCCCGGCATGTAGCCCGCCAAGCGTCGGGACCACCGCCACAGGAGAGGTCATCGACGTTCGAGCAACGTGCATTTCGGCCACGGTCTCGATTATTTGCAAAGGGAGATCCTGATTGGCCTCATTACTTCTGGCACACTACTTGCCCCCAGAACCGGAATTGCTGGACTTAGTGGAAAACGACTCAGCATCAGTAGGGAACTTGTTGCCACGAACATCGTCTGCGTAACGCGACAACGCCTCGTCGATCACTCCCGCCAGGTCGCCATAGCGGCCGGCGTGTTTGGGCCTGAAATCTGGCAACAGACCCAACAAGTCGTGGAATACCTGTACCTGTCCATCACAATCGGGTCCCGCTCCGATGCCAATCGTCGGTACATCCAAACGCTCGGTGATGGTCGCCGCCACCTCCGTCGGCACCAGTTCAAGCACTACGGCGAACGCACCAGCGTCTTGTAAGGCCAGTGCGTCCTCCAAGAGCCGCGCCGCTGCGTCCTCGGTTCGACCCTGCACGCGATATCCGCCAAGCTGGTGCACCGATTGTGGCGTGAAGCCGATATGGCCCATCACCGCGATCCCGGCATCGGTCAATCGCTTCACCGTGGGAGCGACGGACACGCCGCCTTCCAACTTCACGGCCTGTGCGCCGCCTTCCTGCAGCAAGCGGGCGGCGTTTGTCAGGGCGATCTCTTCGCTCACCTGATAGCTCAAGAAGGGCAGATCGGCCACGATTAAGGGCGATGGTGCACAGCGTGCGACCGCGGCGGTGTGGCTCACCATGTCGTCCATCGACACGGGAATCGTGGAGTCGTAGCCCTGCACCACCTGTCCCAGGCTGTCACCCACGAGCACCATCGGAATCCCGGCACGTTCCGCGGCTCCCGCGGACATGGCGTCGTACGTCGTGACCATCACGATTCGTTCCGAACGTCGCTTCATCTGGCCGATCTTTCGGGTCGTAACCCTCATCACGATTGCCTTTCGGTTGCGTGCTTCTCAAGTGATTGACGTAGCAGGTTCTTAATCTCGAGCGCAGCTTCATCCGAGAGACCGTCACGTTCCTCGAACAACGACATCGAGTCGTAGTTGAGCGCTGTGTACGCGTGGCTCAGGTTTGGGGCGAGGCTTTGCATAGATTCCAGGTGCATCCGGATCGTCTCGACATCACCCCTAACGGCAGGACCGGTGATCGCCTCCGGCAGACCCTCACGGCCCACGGCCTCGACCGTTGCGGCGGTAAGCGGTCTCAGTGCGGTCAGGGCGTCGGCGCGGGAGATACCCATCTCCGCCCATATCTCGGCGGCGAGCCCCATTAGTGAAGCCACGAGTCCGCAGGCCATCACCGCAGAGGCGTGATAAACGGCTCGGTGCTCGTCTTTGATCGTGAAGGGCTTCGTCTCAAGCACGTAGGCGACCTTTTGTAGCCAGTCCAGCAGGATCGGATCGTCAGACCCAACAGCGGCGGACGCACCGGGAATGAGATCAGCGCTGTCCGGCGTCGGAAAGGTCTGGAGCGGGTGCATACCGCCGATGCGTGCACCTGCTTTGTTGGCTGCCGCGAGGTCACTTACCGGACGTGCGCCGGAGCAGTGAACTACGGCTTGGCCTTCTCGCCATGAAATGCCGCTGACGACCGGCTCGATCTCGCCATCGGGAGTTGTAACGAACACCGCGTCCGCAATATCGGCGACGTCCTGCAAACCGGACAGGGGAGCACAACCGGGAACGCGCTCTGCGAAGGACTCGGCGGACTCTGCGCTTCGTGAGCTAACGGCGACCACACGGTATCCGGCTCGATGTAGGGCCACGGCGACACTCGTACCCAGCCGACCGGCCCCTATGAACCCGATAGAAGTGTTCGCGTCCAGCGTTATTACGTTCTCGTTAGTCATGCGCCGCCTCCCCGTCCATGTTTGCTATGTGTTCAGAAGCCGACGGCACTCCGCCCAGGCCGGTGGCGTGTTCGATAGACGAATGAATTGCGCCGACCATCGCCCGCATCGCGGCCGCCCTGAGACGATCTTCGATACCTGCGATGGCATCTTCGCCGGACAGTCGGGGGTGCGTGCCGGTCGCTAGCGCAAAAACCGTGTCGCCGTCGCCCGACATGTGCGCCGGTCGGACCGCCATCGCTATCGCATCCTGCCCGGCACCGGCAAACCTGCTGGCCGCCTTCTTGTCGAGACCGACGTTTGTCGCAACTACACCAACGACGGTGTTGGAGGAGTTGCGGATACCCATCAAGTCTCGAAGGCGAGGCGGGTCATCTATAAGAAAGTCCATCGTGTTCTCGAACCCGGTATCGGTCCGAGGCCCGGCTACAACAACTCCCGTGTCCGGGTCGACGATGCTGCCGATGGCGTTGGTCGTAACGATCGCCCCGACCACGATGCCGTCTCCAAGCGAAACAGACGCCGTGCCGACCCCGCCTTTCGTTGAGTGGTCTCCGCCTCTCAACTTACCGACGGTCGCACCGGTTCCTGCGCCCACCGTGCCCAACCCAAAATCGAGGTCGGCCGCACTTGCAGCTGCGTAACCATCGTCCGCGGTCGGGCGAACTGCGTGGGAGAGCAGTCCGAGGTCAAAAATATTGGCTGCTGGCACGATTGGAATAACTGCGCGACCTATCTTGAGACCACGTCCATTCTCCTCAAGGTATTTGACCACTCCGGCAGCGGCATCAAGGCCGAACACGCTCCCGCCTGAGAGCATCACGCCGTGGATGTGCTCGATAGTGGCGAGTGGATGAAGTAGCTGCGTTTCACGACTTGCGGTGGCTGCACCGCGTATGTCTATCCCGCCCACGGCCGGTTGATCGGACAGCACGGCCGTACAGCCTGTGCCGTGTTCTAGATCGCTGTAGTGGCCCACAGAGATCCCGGGCACATCGGTAATCCGGCCTCGGTCAGGGAGTGCAGAACCAGGAGTTGTGGCGTTCTGTGTCAATTTGCGTTCGCTCTAACCCGGATCACATCAAAATCGAAAGTGCGCGTGGGTGAGCGTGCGGCATTGCCGCGGGCCGGGTCATCTCCTCGTCGATCCCCGTTATGTCGTACGGCTGCGCCTGTTTGCCCATACCGTCGACCAGAAATCTTCGGGCTATTGCCCCGTCACTCACCTCTCCGCGCCCGGCAATTATTTGTGCCCGGAGCTTTTGGAGTTAGCGGTGGAGTAGGAGGTTAGCACGAACGGATTCACGGTTCGAGTCGGAGCCCATGTTCATACAAAATAGACGGGATTTGATTACCTGCTTCCGGATAGACCGGGGCGGTCGTATACTCGTCCGAATACCCTTTTTTATACGGCGAATCGAAATTCGTAATCGGACCCGATTCTGAATTCATCGCTTAGATGGTGCCAAACGTATGAAAAGGACAATCGAAACGATTTTCAGTACCGTTCACGGGGGTATCGTCCGCGTTGGCTCAGATTAAAGAACTCAAACCTGCATACGGCTTCGACGACGTCGCCATCGCTCCCGGCGAGGTAACCGTGAACCCGGAAGGGGTGAGCACGTCGTTCACTCTGGACGAGCACGAGTTTGACATCCCGTTCATGGCCTCTGCGATGGACGCAGTGGTGAACCCGACATTCGCGGCCGAACTACACCGCCTCGGCGGAGTCGCAGTCCTGAACCTGGACGGCCTCCAGACCCGATACGAAGACACCGAGGAGATCTACTCGGATATCGCAGGCACACCTCGTGAGGAGGCGACCGCCTTCCTCCAGAAGGTTTACAGCCAGCCGGTACGAGACGACCTCGTGGCCCGGCGGGTGGAAGAGATCAAAGCAAGCGGCACCACGTGCGCCGTTTCTGTTATCCCGGCAAATACCAAGCGACTGGCCCCGATTGTCAAAGAGGCCGGTGCAGAGATTCTTGTGGTGCAATCCACCGTCACGACGGTCAGGCACATCTCCAAGAGCCTCAAGGGGCTGGTTTTCTCCGAACTCGTAGATAGCGTCGGAATTCCGGTCCTGGTCGGCAACACGGTCAGCCCCGAGGTCACACGACAGCTTATGGAAGAGGGAGTCTCCGGAATCCTCGTCGGCGTTGGCCCTGGCGCTGCGTGCACAAGCAGAGAGGTTCTGGGAATCGGCGTTCCGCAGGTCACCGCGACCATCCAGACGGCGTTCGCACGGGATCAGTACTTTGAGGATACCGGCCGATACGTCCCGATCATCACCGACGGAGGCATCCGAACTGGTGGCGATGTCTGTAAATCCATCGCAGCAGGTGCTGACGCCGTCATGATCGGCACACCGTTTGCGCAGTCCAAAGAAGCACCGGGACTGGGCTTTAACTGGGGCATGGCGACGCCGCACTCATCCCTGCCAAGAGGCACACGCATCGAGGTCGGCACCCGTGCCAGCCTTGAGCAGATCCTGAAAGGACCGTCCTCGCTTACGGACGGTACCCAGAACCTTGTGGGCGCCCTTGAGATTTCGATGGGAATGGTCGGAGCCTCCAACGTGCAGGAGATGCACCAGGCTGAGATGATGATCGCCCCGTCCATCAAGACCGAAGGCAAGATCTTTCAGCATGCGGGGCTGGGCTCGTAAACCTCAGAAAAATGAGCGACGAGTCCGGCGTACACACCGATCTACGGTAATCTCTGGCCGTCCCTGCCGGGAATAGTCTCGGCGGGCCCCAGATAAAACACATGAAGGAGTTGGCCCAATGCCATCCTTCCGCGCCCCCCGCGGCACCTACGACATACTCCCGGAAGAACAGTCCTACTGGTTGTTCGCCACGAAGACAGCGGCCGAGGTTGCTGCTCGATTTGGCTACGGCCGGATCGACACCCCAATTTTTGAACCAACAGACCTATTTGAACGCGGCGTCGGCGACGATACCGATATCGTCCAGAAAGAGATGTACACGTTCGAGGACCACGGTGGCGATTCGCTGACCTTGAGGCCCGAAGGGACTGCCGGTGTGTGTCGGGCCTACATCGAGCACGGCCTACACAATCAGCCGCAACCCGTGCGGATGCACTACACGGCCAACTTCTTCCGGTACGAACGACCGCAGGCCGGACGTTTCCGGCAGTTCAACCAGTTTGGCGTTGAAGCGATAGGGGATGGCTCCCCGAACATCGATGTCGAGGTGATCGAGTTGGGATGGTCGTTTGTCCGCTCTCTCAACATCACTGGAACGAAGCTGCGAATTAACAGCATCGGTGATGCCGAGTGTCGCCCCGCCTATCTTGACGCGCTCCGGGACTACTACCGTGGCCACATCGATGAGGTATGCGACGACGACCGCCAACGTCTTGAGCGTGCGCCGCTTCGATTGTTGGACTGCAAAAAGACGGGCTGCCAGGCGATAGGTAATGCCGCTCCGAAATCTACGGATTTCCTGTGCGGTGCGTGCGCTGAACACTGGACATCGGTAATCGGGCTGCTGGACGGGCTGAAAGAGACCTATACCGACCTCGACTATTACGTAGACCACAGGCTTGTACGTGGACTCGACTACTACACGCGCACGGTTTTTGAGATAGAACCGGAGAAC
>CAUZRH010000075.1:0-7062 GCA_963582115.1 Dehalococcoidia bacterium | reverse complement strand
ACTCTTCGCTTCGAGAAGGGCCTGAGGCCGGAACTGGCCGAGTACGGCGTGCGTCGCGCCACGAAGCTAATTTTAGAGCTTGCCGGTGGGACCGTAGCGTCCGGGATGATCGATGAATGGCCCGACAGAGGTGGCGCGGTCCAGCCGGTCGATCTGCCGGTCAAAGCCATCGAGCGACTCCTCGGCGTCAGCTACGAGTCCGAGGTCGTTATATCGACCTTTGAGCGGCTTGGAATGAAGGTCGCGTCTAATCACGGCAAATACACCGTTACGCCCCCGTACTGGCGGCCCGACCTCCTCATCCCAGAAGATTTGATCGAAGAACTTGCCCGGATAATCGGATACGAAATGATCCCGACAATGGGCATCACCGGCAGCGTCCCGGCCTGGGAGCCGAATCCTGAACGTGACCTGCGGGAACAGATCAAAGACATCCTGTCCTCTTTCGGCATGCAGGAAACAATCTCCTACTCGCTGACCACGCCGGAGGCCGAGGCACGTGCCCGGCCACCGGAGCACGGTCTTGAGCCACTTCGGGTGATGAACCCACTCTCGGCTGAACAGGCCACGTTGCGGACTACACTCCGCCACAGCATCCTCAGCGTACTTGGAGGCAACGCACGTACATGGCGTGGACCGCTCCGGATGTTCGAATCCGGACGGGTTTACCTTGACCGTGGAGAGGGTGTTGGCCTTCCCAACGAGCTAGAAAAGTTCGTCGGCGTAGTCGCAGGCCCCAGATCTGATCTGGATTGGATGTCTGGCGAGCCAGAGTCGTCAGATTTTTACGACGGCAAAGGCATCGTTGAATCGTTGCTTGCCGAGTTTGGCGTGGTCGCCAGCTTTGTGCCGGTAGAGGAAACGACGTTCGAACCCGGCCGATGCGCACAGATAGTCATCCCGTCCGCAGGACGTGCAGTTATCGGTGTCCTTGGCGAAGTCGCCTCGGATATTCTGTCGGCCTTCGACATAGAGGTGTCGCCGGTGGCAATGTTCGAGTTGGATGTTGAGGCTATTTCAAAGCTCCCGGAACTCCAGTCACTGGGACAGCAGGACTACACGCCGTTCGGCAGATTCCCGGACTCCTCTCGAGACCTGGCCCTGTTGATCGACGACTCCGTACCTGCGGCCGACGTACTGGCACTTGCAGAGCGCAATCGGTTAGTCGTTAACGCCACGGTTTTCGATGTCTACCAGGGCGACGCAATCCCGTCGGGAAAGAAATCTCTGGCCGTCAGAGTCGTTTACCAGGCAGCAGATCGCACCCTTACGGCCGACGAACTCATCAAAGCCGAGAACTCGATACTCCGAGCGCTCGAACACAACTTTGGGGCAGAGTTGAGGACCCAGTAACCCGGTATTGGTCCAGACCGGGCCGAACCCTCACGGGCCGTGATGACTGTAAACTGGACCCAACCGCCGGACACACCTTCTGCCGCAAACAACTCTGAATTTCATATGCACCAAGAACACGCCCACGAACGACCCCATCGCCACCACTACGACGCAGAGATGCTGGATGTAGAAGAGGCGCTTGAGAGAATTCTGACCTTTTTTGCACCCCTCCCCGCCGTAGACGTGCCTCTCTTGGAGGCGCTCGGGCAGGTGCTGGCGGAGCCGCTGGTCGCCCCGATCAACATCCCACCGCTTGATAACTCTGCGATGGACGGATACGCCCTGCGCGCCGCAGACCTTGTCGGCGCCGACGGAGATTCGCCGGTGGAACTTCGGGTTATCGGGCACATACCGGCCGGAACCGTGTCAGATCAAACGGTAATACGCGGGACTGCATTGCGCATCATGACCGGCGCCCCGGTGCCCGACGGCGCAGACACCGTGGTCGCATTTGAAGACACCGACGAAGTCGACCGTCGAGATGCCGGTGGTTCGATGGATTCGGTCAAAGTAAAACTCGCCGCAGAAGACGGGGAGAACATCAGGTCTGCGGGCGAGGATGTTTGTATAGGCGAGACGGTCCTTGAAGTGGGAGTCGTTTTACGTGCCTCAGAGCTCGGCGTAGCCGCTTCACTCGGCATGGTCACCGTGCCAGTCATGCGACGGCCTGTAGTCGCTGTGCTGGCCACAGGGGACGAACTACTTGAACCGGGAGAGGCGCATGAGCCCGGCAAGATCTACAACTCCAACAACTACTCTGTTGCCGCATCTATCAGCGCCTTGGGCGGCGTCCCCCGCGTGATCGGCGTCGCCCGTGACACAGAGGCTTCTGTCGAGGAAGCGCTTGTACTGGCTCTCGATGCCGATATGGTCATCACCACGGCTGGCGTATCCAAGGGAGACTACGACTTCGTCAAAGATGTCCTGGCACGACGTGGAGAGATCGCCCTGTGGTCCGTGCGCATGCGTCCGGCCAAACCGCTGGCCTTCGGCGCACTGGACGCCCCTGACGGACGCCGGGTGCCGCATCTTGGGCTGCCGGGAAACCCGGTCAGCGCCCTCGTCGCGTTCGAGCAGTTTGCTCGTCCCGCCATACGAGTCATGATGGGTAAAGACCTTGCGCCACGGCCAACGGTCGAGGCAATTCTCGACGATCCCGTAACCAACTTTGATGGACGTCGGGTGTACGCTCGTGTTGTCGTGTATCGGAAGAACGGCGAATATCACGCTAGGACGACGGGTAATCAGAGTTCCGGCGTTCTGACATCAATGGCCCGGGCCAACGGCCTGGCCATCTGTCCCGACGACCGCGCACGACTCAACGCAGGCGAAACGGCCACCGTTCAAATGCTGGACTGGCCGGAAGACGTGTTCTAGCCTGAACACTTGCATAATCGATTTTTGGCCATTCGCCCGATCACCGGACGACGGGCATCAGCAATTCTCTAGTACCAGAAGATCCCGGGAGCACCGATATGAGCGATGAACTGACGGCTCCGGCCGTACTCCACCGTTACGCAATTGACGTAAAGGCGTTTGGCGCGTCCGGGAAGTCTTTTGCATTTACCGTGCGAAATCGACGCTGCTGGCAGTGCCAGCAAGTGCTGGACGAAATGGAAGTCGTGATCGGTGACGCCAAAGAGCACATGAAGGAAATCGCCTCATGCTGCTCGGTCAAGCCCGACTATCTGCTCCCCGGAACCCCGCTGACCGAGGCTGTGTTCCGGCTTTTGCTTGCCAACGGGAACAAACGGATGACCGCTGAAGAGATTCGAGACGGTCTTGGAACTGCTTGGTCCAGCGTCCTCTACATGAAGGACCTGTCCGACGAACTGCTCATCAAGCTGGTTGAGAGCGAAAACTCGTACAGCATTGCTCGGGTTCCTGTTAAGAAATAACGGAACCTGGCCGCTAAAATCTGATCTCGAACCCGGAGATTCCCTTTAAGTTTTGGGGGTTCTGGGAACTATGGGCGTCGGCTCGCGCCATATCGACGTCTAGCCATTCGACAGTGAACGCCGTAACGACCCCTCCGGGAGGGCCGCTCTCGAGTAAGACGAGTAGCTGGTCGAGCGCTATCTGCTCGCCCGAAGCGACAACCTCTACCGAGCCATCTGACAGGTTGCGGACGTGGCCGCTCAGGCCGAGGCGCAGCGACTTGTGCCTGGTCCATGCGCGAAACCCCACGCCTTGAAGCGTGCCCGTAACGTGCGCCGAAAACATTGGTAACGCATCTGAATAGGGCAAGTCCGGATTTGTTGTAATCAGGCTATGTCAGCCCGGCCGACTCTATTCGTCGTCCTCGACAGGTCGTCTGCGTCGATCGACGCGTGGCGGCTCGGGTGGCGGAACCGGGGCGGAGCTAAGCGTCACGGAGTTTTTGCGACTGCTGGTCTTCTTTTTCTTAGTCTCGCGTTTGGATTTATCGCGTGATTTCGCCATGCGTTGGCCTTCCTGATGAGAAAAGAGGCCACGATCTTATGCCCGTCGGTAGATGCTCGCGGCGCAGTGTGTAGCGAACCCCGAGTTTAGCAGACTCTGGGCTAGTGATCGCCAGAAGCTGAGAGCCAGAATTTGGAAGAACGGAAAAGAACGGAACGGCGTTGGCCGCCGGTCGGCTATTGCCTCGGATGGACCCGCGGCTTGTATCGAGAGCCCCTCGATTCAGACTCATACCACTTGAAGAACAAAACCGTCGCTGCGCCGAGCAGGATGAAGCCGCCGGGCACCCACATGATTAACCCGCCGATGGTTTGATCTTCCCATGCTTCGATTCCCCAGTGCATCGGTGTGGCCTCGTAATGCTTGTACAAGGTGCTATCGACCAGCGTCAGGAACGCGCCGAGGGCGGCGCTTGGAGTGAAGGCCAACATGATGTAGAGCAGACGCTGTGGGTACGACAGGTGTGAGCGCACCGGAGCCGGGCCGGCGACAGGCCACCAGAACATCACGCCGACGCCGAAGAACATCAGGTGCTCGAAGTAATGGAGCGGCTCGCTATGGATCGCCGCCTCGTACATAGTCGGCAGATGCCATACGTACATCGTAAGGATGTATATGACGATCGCCGCCTTGGGGAAGGTGAGCTTCCGCATCACTCGACTGACCTTGCCACGCCGTGCGAGCGATCCCGCAACGGTGTAACGGATATCGCTCGGTAGAGACCACAGATAGACCGCTACGGGGCTTGCAGCCAGCAGCAACGGCGCGGCAATGAGCGTCAGCAGCAGGTGCTGGATCATGTGCAGGAAGAACTGGTCTTCCGCCAGAGCGTCAACCGGTCCAACCAACGAGAACGTAAGTGCGGAGAAGCCGAGCAGCGTCAGGGCGATGCGCCCGGCAGATATAGACGATGCGTCAGCGCGGTTCGCCCGGGAGTTCAGCCGGTGCAGACCGAACAGGTATGCGCCGAGTAGGAACGCGAGAACAATCGTAACCGGGGACATGATCGTCCACTCGCCCCAGAACGCGGCAAACGAGTCGAGCGGTTCACGGTTCTCGCCGCTGAGGTGCAGGAGGGGCACGGACAGGTTTCCCCGATCATATCTAGGGAGTTTGTTGGTTCAGAGATCTCGATTCAGGGTCTGTGATCTCTAGACAAGAGGACCGGTCATCATTTCTGGTTTTGTTTGCCGTGCGCCAAAACCAGAACCAAGGAACCAGGACCCAGAACTAGAACCCTAGACCCGCGAACTCCCTTACGGGGCGATCAGCGGAGCCGGGTTCACCTTGTCCTGAATTGAGAGAAAAATCATGAAGATGGCGATAGCTATGACGAACCCGGCCGCAAATATCAGCGACAACAGGCTCTTGTCGAATCTCAGGTGCATGAAGAATGCCACAACAATGATGAACTTGGCGAGCGCCAAGACAAGCATCGTGGGAACGAACAGGACCCCGAAACCATCATCAAGTGTGAAGAACCATACTTCGAGTACGGTCAGGATCGCCAAGATCGCACCGACGATGGTGTAGAAAATCGGCGTCGCAACCTTGTCGCCATAGGTCAGACCATTTAGCCAACCAGCGACAACTGGTCCGGCATCGCCGAAGGGCCCTTCGTTTGGCGGGTCCGGGTGAGCAGCGTCTACGTTTGGAAGCAGGAAGTGGCGGTTGCCACCGTGGTAGAAGATCTTGCTCCAGAGTCTTGATATCGGGTTTGCCATAACTCTGTCCGTTAACCCCCGATTAGCGTTGCGGCGTGTTCGATCGTCTTGACACCTTCACCATCGGAATAGCCGATCAGGTATATAACCGTGAAAATAACGATCCACACGATGTCAACGAAGTGCCAGTAAAGACCCGCCATTTCAAGATCTTCAGCGGAGCGGCTTGTGAGCGCTCCCCTAGAGTGGGCGAAGAACATGCCCAGTAACCAAAGGACGCCGACGAACACGTGAAGGCCGTGGAACCCTGTGAGGATGAAGAACGTGGTGCCGAACAGATTCTGGTGGATAGTCAGGCCTTCGTCTACGAAGGTCATGAACTCGAACACCTGGAAACCAAGGAAACCCAGGCCCAGTACCACAACGGCAAGTAGCCAGAAACGGGCCAATCCCAGCTTGTCTTTCTGGACGTAGTTGAGCGCCAGAACCATCGCCAGACTGCTCATCAAGAGGACGAATGTGCTGACAGAGGTGAGTGGAATATCCAGAATCTCGTTCGGGTACGGCCCGACAAGGCTCTCATTCCTGTACACCAGGTAGGTGGCGATGAATGATCCAAAGAATAGGCAGTCAGACGCCAAGAACACCCACATAAGCAACTTGCGGTTGCTTATGCCGGTATTCGTATCAGCTACGTGACCGTGCTGTTCTTGTGCTACGGCGGCTTGCGCCAATTTCGCTTCCCTTAATCCTTCGTGAGTTCGATCATCCGTGAGTTCGATCATCCGTCGGTATCTCCGGTCAGGGGACAGTTAGTGTCCACCTTCTTCCGAAACCGGTTCAAATGTCCAGCCAATTAGGCCCCATAAACCGATCACGATACCCACGGTGGTAAGCCACGGGAATTGAATGTTTGTTCCGGGTAGTTCAACCAGTATGTCCATGAACCCGGCCACTCCGACAGCAACACCAATCGATGTGATGAAGGGGTAGTAGGACATATCCGGCAGGTGGATACTTCCACCGCCGTGCGTGTCCGGCTCCGCCGCTGCCTCTTCACCGCGCTTGTCATGAAGGAGCTCCGGGTGCTTGGTGTACCAGAAATCGTCCAGTGATTTGACCTGCGGAATGCGGGCGAAGTTGTATGCCGGCGGCGGTGAGGGGATGGACCACTCAAGCGTCCGGGCGTCCCACGGGTCGTCTTCAGATTCCTGTGTACTAGAGATCGTGCGTATCACGTTGATGATGAAAAGCAGCACGCTGAATGCCAGGAGCATCGCACCGGCAGAGGCGATGGCATTGCTCATCTCCCAGCCAAGTCCGTCTGCATATGTAGCGATTCGTCTGGGCATGCCGTTTAGTCCAAGCCAATGCATCGGGCCAAACGTCAGGTTGAAGCCGATAATCATCAACCAGAAGTGCCACTTACCCAACTTCTCACCAAGCCTCTTGCCCGTCATCTTTGGCCACCAGTAGTAGCCACCGGCGAACAGTCCCAGGATGGCTCCACCAAACAGGACGTAATGGAAGTGGGCGACGATGTAGTAGGTGTCTTGCTGCT
>CAUZRH010000074.1:0-7118 GCA_963582115.1 Dehalococcoidia bacterium | reverse complement strand
GTTCAAGCCGCATGAAGCAGGTGGCGTCAGGCCGCTTCGGCGTGACGACCGAGTACTTGGTGAACGCGACCGATCTTCAGATCAAGATGGCGCAGGGCTCCAAGCCGGGCGAGGGTGGCCAAATCCCTGGTTCCAAGCTCACCGAGTACATGTCCGGCATACGTGGCACGACGTCCGGTGTTGGACTGATCTCGCCTCCTCCACACCACGACATCTACTCAATCGAAGATCTGGCCCAGCTTATTCACGACCTTAAGAACGTGAACCCGGAAGCACGCATCCACGTGAAGCTGGTTTCCGAGGTCGGCGTCGGAATCATCGCCGCGGGCGTGTCCAAAGGCCACGGCGACGTGGTCCTGATTTCTGGTGACTCTGGAGGTACCGGTTCATCGCCGTTGTCCTCCATCAAGCATGCCGGTCTGCCCTGGGAGCTTGGCGTCGCCGAGACCCAGCAGGTCCTGGTGCAGAACGGGCTGCGCGGCCGGATTGTTGTACAGACCGACGGCCAGCTCAAAACCGGCCGGGACGTGGCGATCGCCACCCTGCTCGGCGCAGAAGAGTGGGGCGTCGCCACGGCCGCGCTGGTGGTGATGGGGTGCATCATGCTGCGCAAATGCCACCTGAACACCTGTTCAGTCGGCGTCGCCACCCAGGACCCGGCACTTCGCAAGATGTTCGCCGGTGATCCTGACCACGTCGTCAACTACTTCATGATGCTGGCCGAGAGCCTCCGGGAGTACATGGCGAAGCTCGGCTTCCGCACGGTCAACGAGATGGTTGGACGGGTCGACAAATTGGAATCCCGACGGGCCGTCGAACACTGGAAGGCTCGTGGATTAAATCTGGACAACCTTGTTTACAAGCCGGAGGTGGTCGAGGGCGTGGCCCTTTATCACTCCGAGACTCAGGCTCACGGGCTAGAAGGCGCACTCGACCACAAGTTGATCGAGACTGCCGCACCTGCGCTGACCAACGGAACGCCAGTAGAGGCCGAGTTCCCGATCAAGAACTCGAACCGGGTTGTTGGCACGATGCTCAGCGGCCAGATCGCACGAAAATACGGTTCTGAAGGCCTGCCGTATGACACCATCCGCTACACCTTCAACGGATCGGCCGGGCAGAGCTTTGCGGCTTTCCTTGCTTCCGGGATCTCTTTCCGACTCCAGGGCGATGCGAACGACTATTTTGCCAAGGGATTGAGCGGTGGACGCGTCGTCGTCGTACCGCCCACCGGCTCTTCATTCGTACCCGAAGACAACATCATCATCGGCAACGTTGCGCTCTATGGTTCGACAGGCGGCGAGGCGTACATCCGGGGAATTGCCGGAGAGCGGTTCGCTGTTCGCAACAGTGCAGCACGCGCCGTTGTCGAGGGAATTGGCGACCACGGGTGTGAATACATGACCGGCGGAAGGATCGTAGTGATCGGTCCAACCGGTCGAAACTTTGCTGCCGGAATGAGTGGAGGTATTGCCTTCATTTACGACCCGGGCGGAACCTTTTCAAGCCGGTTCAATCCGGAGATGGCCGCTATCGAAAAGGTAATAGCAGGCTCATCGGACGACGCCGAGCTACAAGAGCTTCTCAAGAATCACCAACGCCACACGGGAAGTCCCGTCGCCAAGAGCATTCTTGGGGACTGGGACACCTCACGCGGCATGTTCAGAAAAGTAATGCCGGAAGCGTTCAGACAAGTACTTCTTGAACGCGCCGAGCAGGCCACTACGGCCGGAGACTGATAGACAAGTATGGGTAAAGTCACCGGTTTCATGGAATGGGATCGCAGTCTGCCAGACAGGCGGTCCGTGGAAGAACGACTCAGGGACTGGCGAGAGGTCTATGAGAACTGGTCAGAGCACCAGGCTCAGACTCAGGCCGGGCGCTGCATGGATTGCGGCGTCCCGTTCTGCAACTCGTCCAGCGGGTGCCCCCTTGGCAACCTGATCCCGGACTGGAACGATCTCGTTTATTCCGGCGACTGGAACTCTGCGATCGCAGAGCTTCATGCCACGAACAACTTCCCGGAGTTCACGGGCCGGGTATGTCCGGCACCGTGCGAAGCCGCATGCACGCTGAACATCAACCAGGACCCTGTGTCTATCGAGATGATCGAGAAGTCGATCGCCGAGAAGGGCTGGTCTGAGGGCTGGATCAAGCCCGAGCCGCCGGAACAGCGGACCGGCAAGAAGGTCGCCGTTATCGGCTCCGGACCGGCAGGGTTGGCGGCGGCGCAGCAGTTGAACCGCGCCGGTCACAGCGTGACCGTATTTGAACGAGACGAGGTCATCGGCGGCTTGCTGTCTCTTGGCATTCCGAATTTCAAGTTGGAAAAAACGGTCGTCAAGCGACGTGTCGATCAGCTTGAAGCGGAGGGCATCGAGTTCCGGACCTCCACATGGGTCGGACGTGACTACCCCACGGACCAGCTCAAGGCAGACTTCCACGCGATCGTGCTTTGCGGTGGTTCAACGGTTCCCCGTGACCTGCCTGTTACCGGCCGGGAGTTGGAAGGTGTTCATTTTGCGATGGACTACCTGAAGCAGAGCAACCGTCGCACGGAGGGCCAGGAGTTTGGCCCCAATGACACGATCACCGCTGAGGGCAAGACGGTCGTCATCTTGGGCGGCGGCGACACCGGGGCTGACTGCCTAGGAACTTCCCACCGGCAGGGTTCTGTCGAGACCCGACAGTACGAGTTGCTTCCGATTCCTCCGACCGATCGCAATAACGAGGCAAACCCCTGGCCGCAGTGGCCCATGACCTTCCGCACTTCCTCGGCGCACGAGGAGGGTGGAGTCAGGGATTACGACATCCTGACCAAACGCCTGAACGGCGAGGACGGCAAGCTCAAGAGCCTGACCGCCGTCCGCGTTGACTGGGAACCGAACCCCGACGGCGGACGCCCAAAGATGATCGAGGTTCCGGACTCCGAGTTCACGGTGGAGACGGAACTGGTTTTGCTGGCGATGGGTTTCCTGCACGGCGAACAGGGCGGTCTTCTCTCTGAGCTTGGAGTTGATCTCGATGAGCGTGGCAACGTCGCTACCGACAGCAGCAACATGACATCTGTAGATGGCGTGTTCGCCGGTGGTGACATGCAGCGCGGGCAGTCGCTTGTGGTGCACGCCATCGCGGGCGGCCGCCGAACGGCCCGTGGCGTCGATGCGTGGCTCATGGGCGCGACTCAGCTACCGCGGGTAACTGGCTACGTCCGAGGCGGCGTTTAATCCCGGGAGGGAAATGTGCGGACCCTCCGCATAGCACTGGCGCAGGTGAACACGGCCGTCGGCGATATAGACGGCAACGCCCAGCGCCTGATTGATGCGATGTCGTCGGCCCGCGAGGCCGGCGCAGAGTTAGTGGCCTTTCCAGAACTGGCGATCACCGGGTATCCCCCGGAGGATCTAGTGCTGCATCGGAGCTTTGTCGCCGACAACCGGGCGGCGCTTGAACGGGTTGCGGCGGCAGCACAGGGCATCTCGGCCATCGTCGGGTTCGTGGACGGCTCGCCTGAGCGGGGAGAGCCCTTGTACAACGCTGCCGCGTTCCTGAACGAGGGCCGTGTCGCCGCGATCTACCGCAAGATCCACCTTCCCAATTACGGCGTATTCGACGAGGAACGTTACTTCGAACGCGGGTTTGAGTGCCCGGTCATCGACTTTGGCGGCGTCCGAATCGGAATAAGCATCTGCGAGGACGTGTGGGAACCCGTCGGCCCGTCAGAGGTGGAGCGCGCGGCTGGAGCAGAGATCAATATCAACATCAACGCCTCGCCTTTCGAACGAAGCAAAGACGACGTGCGAAGAGAGCTAATCAGCGATCTGGCACGCCGGAACCAGGTATTCGCCTGTTACGTAAACCAGGTCGGAGGACAGGACGAGTTGGTGTTTGATGGCACCAGTCTTGTGTACGACCCCAGCGGGGTGATTATTTCAGAGGGCAAACGGTTCGCTGAAGACTTGCTTGTGGTCGATCTCGATCTAGACCGGGTGGCGGCGGTGCGGTCAGGGTCGGTATGGGATGGACCGAGTACCAGCGAGCTTGCGGAGATTGGTGAGGCGACGAATATATCCGCTTCCCGGGCCGATGTATCGGCATGGGAAGCACTTACCACTCCCATCCTCAAAGATCCGCTTACCGAAGAGGCTGAGGTTTACCGGGCGCTTGTGCTCGGCACACGGGATTACGCCCGGAAGAGTGGTTTCGATAAGGCCGTGATCGCCCTGTCCGGTGGCATCGATTCAACGCTCACGGCGGTTGTAGCTGTAGATGCACTTGGTGCCGATAACGTGCTTTGCGTCGCCCTGCCCTCACGCTATTCGTCCGACGGCTCCGTGACCGATGCCGAGGACCTGGCTGAAAGACTTGGCATCAAGCTCTGGAACCTTCCCATCGAACCTGCCCACGCGGCTTTCGAAGATATCCTTGAAGAGGAGTTCCGGGGCACTGATGTGAACGTGGCTGAGGAGAACGTGCAATCACGGGTCCGCGGCAATGTGATGATGACGATCTCCAACAAGTTTGGGTATCTCGTGCTGACGACCGGCAACAAGTCGGAGTTCGCCACCGGGTACGCCACGCTGTACGGCGATATGGCAGGCGGTTACGCGGTCATCAAGGATGTGCCGAAGACGCTGGTGTTCCGGTTGTGCGAGTACCGAAATGAGGCCGGTCCTGGAGCGCCGATTCCGCGCTCGGTCATCGACAAGCCGCCAAGTGCAGAGCTACGTCCCGACCAACTGGACAGTGACTCCCTACCGCCGTACGAGATCCTTGACCGGATTCTTGAGCGTTACGTCGAGGGCCTATGGGACGCCGAAGAGATCATCGCCGAAGAGGCCGGACTGGGCGGCGGAGATGGTGAAACGGTGCGCCGAGTGCTACGGCTTGTGGATCGCAACGAGTACAAGCGCCGTCAGTCGCCTCCGGGTGTCAAGATCACACAACTGGCCTTTGGCAGGGACCGACGGATGCCGATCGCATCGCGTTACCGGCCTCATTAGCGGTTGACCATTTGAAGCTGAAACCGTGCCCTGAGGTTCTCGTCAGCCTGCGGCTGCAATCAAGGGCTGGAAAGCGCGCTTGTCTCTTGATCGGATTGCTATCCAATCAAGGGGCCCTCACCCTCACCCCTCTCCCGATGGGAGAGGGAAGTTATCGACGCAGCCCCGTGTGTCATCCCGAGCGTAGCCGAGGGATCTTCACCGACTGGACCGTTTGAGGACTCAAGCACGTTCAGTACGGAACCTTCATCCTCTCCCACCGGGAGAGGGGACTCTTAGCTCCCCTGTTCAAACCGTCGGTCGTAGGCGCTTCCAGCTGACTCCAGGATTTCTTCCACGTCTTCCGTATGCCCGCGCTGGATGCGGTGTATCGCTTCGCCCAGGGCGGCTCGCAGGTGGTCGGCCCGGGTTCGAAGTGACTCGTACCCGGATGTCGTGGATTCTTCTGGTTCACCGTTGAGAGTCACCACGTATGACGGAACCGACTGCAATGCCGGCACCCCGCGGGCAGTCGGCCCGGAAAGTGTCCTAGCTCTTACATAGTCGGGCGTTCGTAGTACGGGTGATCGACGCAGTTACCGTATCGGTTGCAGTCGCCGACGTGGTCGTAACGCCAGGCTAGGGCTTTGACCGCCATTGTTGCCTCCATTTGCTCAGATCTTTCGCACCAAACAAGCGATCTTCGAGAGCCGTATATAACAATAACGCCGGTCGGTTGCTACATAGCGCGCTGCGTGTTTCATCCCAAACTCTAAGGCTTCACCACTATCTGAAGCTGGTTGCCTGGCTTGGCCAGTCCCTCAAACGCCGCCTGCATTCCTTCAAGCGGGATCGACTCGACGTCCCCTATCAACGGCTTCACCGTCAGCTTTCCGGACGACATCAGGCCCATCGCTCGGTGCCAATCGCCGGGCAGGGATCCCCAGCTTGCCTTGAAGCTAATCTCGCGTGCCATCCAGTCGACCGGGCGTAGCGGCAACTCCTCCCACGGGACGGCCACAAGCACGACCTGCCCGGAGTGTCGAACGATGTTGAATGCCTGGTCGAGCGTGGATGGGAACCCGGCGACATCGAACACGATGTTAGGGCCGCGTCCGTCTGTGAGTGCATCGATCTCGGTCTGCAGGTCTTGTTCGAGCGGATTGATCACGGCGTCCGCGCCCAGTTCCAGTGCCACACGAGCACGCTCAGGGGCAGGTTCGGACACATACACGGCGCTCGCACCGGCAGCTTTTGCGGCCTGCAGTGTTAGAAGACCTATTGGCCCCGCACCGATGATGCCGACGCTGTCGCCAAGCTTCAGGTCTGAGTTTCGGACCGCATGTACTGCGACGGCCGTCGGCTCACACATGGCGGCCTCTTCATAACTGATTCCTTCCGGTATCAGGATCGGCTGCCACTCCTCCATCAGAACGAACTCGGCATAGCCACGGATGGTTCCCTCTGGGAATCCCATGGTCCTGTAGTTGAAGCGCGGATGCGTCCTTGTTGGCGAATCATGGCCCGGCGGAGGATCCCCTCCTCCACCGATTAAGCGATCACCAACCTTCCACGCCGTGACCGCGGGACCGACCTCGACAACCGTCCCGGCAAACTCGTGACCGAGCACAGTTCCGGGCGGTGCTATGTCGTAAAGGAAGGCATGAACGTCGGTGCCGCATATAGCGCAAAAGTGGACCTTGACCAGCAACTGATCGGGTCCGGGTGAGGGCGTTGGTATCTCTTCGATTTCGAAGCGCTGTTTGCCCTTGTAGACGGCCGCTCTCATTGGGTTGCCTCCCTGATGATGACTGCGGGTGTGACTTGACACGCGTCGGCAGGATACACGCTGTTGGCGGGACGGAAGAGATGTCTGGGAGGATCAAGTTTCGCCCCGAAGGGGTTTTGTTCGCCAAACGACCTGCCGGTGAAGGTCCCTCGGTTACGCTCAGGATGACAGGTGATCAACGCCGGCCCGTCGCCCCCATGTTTCACTACCCACAAGTCATTCTGAGGAGCTTGCGACAAAGGATC
The DNA here is from genome assembly GCA_963582115.1 of Dehalococcoidia bacterium. GTDB lineage: Bacteria > Chloroflexota > Dehalococcoidia > Lucifugimonadales > Lucifugimonadaceae. The sequence continues at coordinate 102 of CAUZRH010000074.1, read as the reverse complement.
TGGCCGCAGAAGGGCCGCAAGTACAGCGTAACCGTTCGCGTTCTACTACCGGCGAGATCCTTCGCCCCGGCTCAGGATGACAACCTGGTAAATAGAGACGCT
>CAUZRH010000073.1:0-7284 GCA_963582115.1 Dehalococcoidia bacterium | reverse complement strand
CGCTCCGGGTCTACATCTTTGGCCTTTTTAAGGGCGCCCAGAAGGCCCGTAGCCCTGTCCTCAGATCCCTGGCGAACTACACAGGTGTTCAACACCACGACGTCGGCCGAGCGTGGATCGTCGATTTTGGACAACCCAAGCTGCTCGAACCCACTTGCGAGTCGTTCAGAGTCGGATTTATTCATCTGACAGCCAACTGTCCAGATGTGATATGTCGTCATAACCAGACAAAGGCCGGGAATTGTCGGCGTTAGGTATCGTTAAAAATGGCGGAGGGAGAGGGATTCGAACCCTCGATGGGACTTAACACCCCATACCGGTTTAGCAAACCGGCGCACTAGGCCTCTATGCGACCCCTCCGCGGCAGGTTAGCCCTACACATTTGACTATAGCGACGTCGGGTTAGCGGTGCAATTATTTTGGGGTCTATAGCGCGGCCTGATTGCGGCAGCTTCTTCTATTGAATCATGACCAAAAACTTAACCCAGTGCCCATGATGAAGCTATGAGACGGTTCGAGGCTACGTCATATCGATGTGAGACGGTCAGATAGCGCGTTCGTAGGGCCAGTGTACGGAGGTCAGCGAAGGACGGACGGAGCAAGGGAGCACTCCTGGTTCAGGCCGATGCGCGCTCGGAGCCCGGGTCGCCGATCCATACGTCGCCGCCCTCGAAGTACTCTTTCTTCCAGATCGGCACGACCTGCTTGAGGCGGTCGATGAAGTGGAGGGTGGATTCAAACGCGGGACGCCGGTGCGCCGCCGATACGGCGATCACAAGGCTGAGCTCGCCGATATCGACCCGGCCTATGCGGTGGGCGACTGCGACCTTGTCGATCTCCCATTTTTCCTTGATCTCATCGATCAACTCCTGGAGCTTCTCCTCGGCCATCGGCTGGTAAGCCTCGTACTCCAGATACTCCACACCACGTCCGTCGTTGTGGTTACGCGTGATGCCCTCAAAAGTGATCACTGCGCCGTCGGTGTCATCTCGGACGGCATCTGTGAGGACGTTTGGATCGAGGTGCTGGTCTGTGATGATTATCATGATGTTTTAACCGCCGCTCACTGGTGGGATGAGGGCCAGTTCGTCGCCGTCTGACAGGGTGCCAGTGAACTCTACGTACTCGTTGTTCACTGCGGCCATCAGGCTTGTGGGTGCGATCCACTCTTTTGGAGCGTTGTGCTGCGCCGCGTCGATGGCATCACGCACCGTAGCACCGTCCGGTAGCTCCACCGACAGATCGCCTACTCCTGCTCGATCCCGGAGTCCGGCGAATAGTTTGATGGCGATCTTCATAGGTATAGTCGGGCTCGTTTCGTGGGTGATTACTGATTCGAGTATACGTCTGTATGGCCTAATTTCGGCCTGTTTGCGTAACCTGAACGTTCACTCGGCAATCCACCCCGTGGCACAATTAGCCTTCTAATTTCTCTGCCCTCGTACGCGGAGCCACCCGATCACCTAGGTCACGATGGCAAATTCAAAGGTATTCATAGACGGCTCTTACGGCACCACGGGTCTCAGGATTCGTGAACGGCTTGAGCAGCGCGACGACATCGACCTGGTAGTAGTCGACAAAGACTTGCGCCGGGACGTTGGCGAACGTCGCGACGCGCTTGTGAACTCTGATCTTGCGATCCTCTGCCTGCCGGACGATGCAGCCGTAGAGGCCGCCGGGTGGGCCGCCGAGAGCGACACCAAAATTGTTGATCCTTCCACAGCGCATCGCGTTGCCGATGGCTGGACATACGGCCTTCCGGAGATGACGCCGGATCAGCGTGACGCCGTCCGCGAGTCCGACACCGTGTCCAACCCGGGTTGTTATCCGACAGGCGTGGTGCTGACCGTCAGGCCTCTGACCGAGGCGGGCATCCTCTCTACAGACGCACCGATCACGATTCACGCCCTTTCCGGGTATTCGGGCGGGGGGAAGAACCTGATCGCCAAGTGGGAGGGCGGCCAGCCCGATCTATCAGGGCTGCCGTTTGAGTCGCCCTACGCCCTCCACACCGAGCATAAGCACGTGCCGGAGATGCAGAAGTATTCAGGCCTGACCTACGAGCCGCAGTTCATGCCGTCCGTCGGCCCTTTCCTGAAAGGTATGCGCGTCGAGATACCGCTGCACAAGTCGATCATCCAGGGCGGAGCGACTGCCGAGTCGATCTGGAAGTTGCTGGACGAGCGCTACACAGACGAGCCGCTGATCAACGTCGTCTCCATCGACGACGCGCTTGCGTACTCGGACCCGGCCTTCGATCCGCAGGCCAGGAACGACAACGACGGCCTGGACATATCTGTCGTGCCAAACGCCCTAGGCCACGTACTGGTGATCATCCAGATCGACAACCTTGGCAAGGGTGCATCCGGGGCTGCGATCCAGAACATGAACCTGATGTTGGGACTGCCGGAACACGCCGGCCTGAACGTTTAGAAACGTCAGAGTCGCGCGCCAAACTCATATTTCAGTTTACGCTCGGTGAAAAAACTGGCGATGTGTCAGAATGCGGGTCTTACGGTCATTAGAAAGGACGCCTTAATGGCAGAGATAGCCCTTGAAGCTAAATTGACCTGTCCGGAGTGCCATGTCGTCCACAACGAAATGATGTTGGCGGACGACTGACTGATCGCTTACCACTGCACGTCGTGCGGTGCGGACCTGGAACCGCCAGAGAGCGGTTGCTGCGTTTTCTGCTCATTCTCAGATCAGCTTTGCCCATATGTGCAACGCAAAGAGATGGGTCTGGTGACCTGAAGATGATGAAGGCCGGGTTTCGACCCGGCCTTTTCTTTTGTCACAGCGTAAACGCCAAAAATTAACGTGCGGGTCACGGGAGGCTGGGAAGGATGTTGCACATCTTCTGGAGATTAATCAGGCTCGTGGTCGAGATCAGCAGCAGATCACTCAAGCCCGTTATTGAGATCATCAGGCCGTCGCCGGTCAAGATCGAGATCCTTCAGGACTTACGACGTAGCTCTTCCAACACGGATCTTAGCGAGGCGGACATCGCCGTCACGCCAAACAATCGCGTCATACACGTCGTATAGGGCAGTACCTCACTCGTGCTGGAGTTCGAGATCGTGCGGATCAGCACGATCATGGTGCCGGACAGCAAAGCTGGAATTCATGGTTGAACACAACGAGTGATGATGCCAAAGGCGCTGCCAGATGGCCTTCGAGTTGAGCCGTCGGTGCCCTAATATTCGTGTCCATGTCGCTTACTAGGAAGATCTATCTCATTCGCCACGGCGAGACTATGGGCGCCAACACCGCATACGTCGGTGACCCGACTCTGACTCACCTGGGGGGAGCGGCAAGCATCGCTCACGGCGGGTCACCTCAGCACCCTCGCCGTCACGTCGGTTTTCGTCAGCCCTCTACTTCGTACCCAACAGACCGCGGCACTTATAACAAGGCTGCTGGGCAAAGCGCCAACGACGTTGGAATCGATAACCGAGATCGAGCTGGGCGACTATCCCGGTGGCAAGGCCACCGGTCGTAAAAGGCCATTAATCGAGTTCAAAGAGTGGGGTGGCGACAGCGGCACCGAGTTCAGCCAGAGGGCGATCTCCGGATTCCAGGGGGCTCTTGATGACATTAGGGGCGATGGACACCGTGACATAGCACTGGCCAGTCACGGCGGCACGATAAACGTCATCCTGGATCACATCGCGGGGATCAGCTTCGATGGCGAAATGCGACACCTGCTCGCCAATTGCAGCGTCTCCACGCTGGAGGTTCGACCCGACTCGGTGTCGTTAGTTGACGTCAATCACGTTGTCCATTTGCCAGAAGAATGGATCACACCTCCGGGCGAAAAACTTCTCCAGAGAGGCCCTTCGCGTTGACACTCCTTACACTGCCTATCTACACTTAGTTGGTTAATAGCTTGATCCGCTGCGCAATTCTGTCGTGTTCAGGCCTTCCTCAAACGTAACTGGAGTCTTTTTCTTTCCATGGTTCGCATTCGGCTGCGCCGCATCGGCGCAAAGGGCCACCCGTTTTACAGAGTAGTTGTCGCTGACCAGCGGACCGCCCGCAATGGCGCGTTCATCGAGCAGATCGGCACGTTCGACCCGATGAAAGACCCGTCCGAGGTCAAGATCGACGAAGCAGCAGCCCTGAAGTGGCTGCGTCAGGGTGCACAGCCAAGCGAGTCCGTTGGGGCCATGCTGAAGAAGCTCGGCATCCTGGACAAAGTGAAAGAGACTGCCTGATCTCATGAAAGAGATGGTCGAGTACATAGCCCGGGCGCTGGTCCGTAACCCAGACGCAGTTGAGGTGACGGAGGAAGTTCGCGGCAACCGCGTCTTCATCACGCTCATCGTGGACGACGAAGATAAAGGCAAGGTCATCGGCCGAGACGGTCGCGTGGCCCAGGCCATTCGATCTCTGCTGCGGGTCTCCGGCGTAAAGTCAGACCAGCGCATCGTCCTCCAGATCGACTAGTCGGGATTCGGCGAAATGTCGCCCGCTAAGTCCAATCGTGACTCTCGCAGTTCTTCCGGCTCGCGCAGCTCTTCTAGCCAGCGCAGTTCTTCAGGAAGTCGCACGTCTAAAGATCGGCGCATTGCAAGAGAGAAACGACGTCCCAAGGCACCTAAGCCTCCCGTCCTCCAAACGCGCGAAATCCGCCAACCCAACGTAATCGAGCCATCCAGCCCCACACGGGTAGGGATCGCATCAGTCCGCAGATCCTGGGGTAAGGACGGATCGATTGCCATCACACCATTCTCTGAAGGCGAAGATCGCTTCTCCCCCGGCGACACGGTTTTCGTGGCCGGAGGGCACCCTGCAAAGGTCATCGATAGCCACCGCGCCGGAACCGCCACCGTCCTCCAACTGGATGTCATTCGCAACACCCGTGACGCCGATGCTTTGCGCGGGACCATCATCGAGATGGAGGGCGAAGATCTCCCGGAAGCGCCTGAAGGTGCTTACTACCACTACGAGATCGTCGGCATAAATGTCAAAACGACCGAGGGAGAAGATCTAGGCGTCGTGCTTGAGATCATCGTCACCGGCGCTAATGATGTTTACGTGGTCGGCGCACCCGGGGCTATCGAGTCCAAAGACCAGATCCTGATCCCTGCAATTTCGGATGTCGTAATTGACGTGGACACCAATAATGGCGTCGTGACCGTCAATCTTCCTGAAGGTTTGCGGTAAGAACGGGCCTCGCCTCTTCACACCTGGTGTCTCGAGACTCGTACATAGTGTCCTGAGGCTCTTAAAGGAACGGATTGACCCGAAACCCGGGACCTCTGCAAGCCGTCTTACTGGCAGACCGGATTGACCCGATTTCGGGCGACTTGCTAAGATCACTCTCTAACTGATGAAATGTCCGTCCAAGGTTGTGTGAATAACTAAGCCCCCACCGATACTGATCGGAAACGGGAGGAGCACCATGTCCGGCCACTCTAAGTGGAGCACCATCAAGCACAAGAAGGCTGCCACCGACGCACGTCGGGGACAGCTTTTCACGAAGATCGCCCGTGAAATCATTGTGGCGGCTCGTGGCGGGGCAGACCCCGAAACCAATTTCCGACTACGCCTAGCGATTCAGACCGGCAAGTCCGCAAACATGCCGAACGAAAACATCGACCGCGCTATCGCAAAGGGATCCGGAGTCGGCGACGATGGGGCCGAACTGGAAGAGATCACCTATGAGGGCTACGGCCCCGGCGGCACTGCGGTGATGGTCCAGACGCTGACCGACAATAAGAACAGAACCGCATCCGATGTGCGGCAAATGTTCTCCCGCTCGGGTGGAAACCTAGCAGCGGCGGGAGCGGTGTCCTGGGGTTTCTCTAACTCCGGCGTAATCAATGTCGAGACCTCCGGCGGCGATCCTGAAGAGATCGCACTGGAAGCAGTAGATGCCGGTGCAGAGGATTTCGATATAGAAGGCACCACCATCGAGTTCAAGGCTTCCTTCACGGACTTCGAACCACTCAAAGTGGCGCTTGAAGCTATGGACGGCGTTGAGGTTGTGTCCGCAGAGCTGGCAATGGTGCCAAGCACCCTGGTGGAGCTTGATGAGTCGAAGGCCAGACAGGCGCTCCGTCTCCTGGACACGCTGGAAGAGTTAGACGATGTCCAGAAGGTGTTCTCTAATGCCGACTTCCCAGACGAAGTGATGGCAGAGTACGCCGAGGCAGGTTAGACGCGTTCAGGCGATGGACAGATTTCCTTCTCCCGCTGGGAGAGAGGGTTTCATGAGCATGGATTACGACGCCTGGGCCGAGTGGTATGACGTCTTTTACTCAACGGCGGGGCTCGATGACGTCGAGTTCTATGTTGATCTTGCTGTACTTTCCGGCGGGCCGGTCCTCGAGATCGGCTGCGGAACGGGGCGCGTAACTCTGCCTGTTGCTGCTGCCGGAGTGGATATCGTCGGCGTGGATTTTTCGCCGGCCATGCTCGTAAAGGCTGAAAAACGAGCGGCAACGACGAGCGACCTTGGCGGCTCGTACGAGTTCGTCCACGGCGATATGCGAACGCTCGCGTTAGATCGACTATTCCCGCTCGTCGTTATCCCCGCTCGCACGCTATACCTTGCGCTAACGCCCGAAGAGCAGGTCGAAACCCTGCGTCGAGCTGCGTCGCATATGGCGCCCGGGGGAATTCTGGCGTTCAACCTGTTCACGCCGGATCCTGACCTGTTAGCTGACACATCCGAAGACCCGTTTGCGATGGGCGAGACGATCAATCCGGCAACCGGCAACCGCTGTTTGCTCAGCGCGATCAATCGACCCGACCCGGTGGCACAGACGATCCACAGCACTCAGACAGTGGAAGAGCTAGACGAAGCAGGCGGTGTACTTCAAACGGTCGATCTGGACGTTAATCTCCGCTACCTGTACCCGTCCGAGGTACACATCATGTTGGAAAAGGTGGGGCTAGTCGCAGACCAGGTGTTTGGCGATTTCAACGGTGGGCCGTTGGACGAGGACAGTGAAGAGATGGTGTGGGTGGTCCGCCAGGCGTGACGGGTAGACGCGTTCGCGGCGTTGGGTGTGGATACGTCGTTTCCTTAGGATATCGAAGGACCGGATCGTGCGATAAGCGCGCTGGCGTACTGTGATCGCATTGCGAGGCAATCACCCCCTCACCCCAATCCCCCTCTCCCGACTGGGAGAGGGGGATTGGCCAATAGTCATACGTCCCCAACAGCGTTGTTTCGGGATGGCGTTGGGCGGAACAAGCACGGCCCCTACAGCTGGGGGTGTTTACGGTAGATCGATCTTTCTGAACGACGATCGTACGGGACGATTGGCATCG
>CAUZRH010000072.1:0-7313 GCA_963582115.1 Dehalococcoidia bacterium | reverse complement strand
AGTTCCCTCCACGGATATAGCAAAACCTGACGAATTCCGTAGTCAAGTTCCAGCAAGTCACACGACTCATTAAAGTAAGCGTGCGCGGTTTCCAGCATGGTCAGTTCTGTTTCCGGCATCGTGCTCCTCTCCGGGATAAGCCCGCCTGAATGGATCGTCGAAATGGATCAAATCTGGGTGAACCTGGCTATGCGCCTGAAGGCTGGATGCCCCGATCTACGAATAGACTCCCGTTTTGCCTGCCTGGATTCGTTGACCGGGGGCCGGTCGCGCTCGTAGGATTGTAGGGTTAGGCTGGTGAAATGACTGACTACGCAATTATAAAAACGGGCGGGAAGCAGTACCGCGTTCGCCAGGGCGACACAGTAAACGTCGAAAAACTCAACGGTGAGATCGGCGATAGTGTCACTCTAAGCGAAGTACTGATGACCTCGCTCGAAGGCTCGCTTCAGGTTGGCAGTCCCGTTGTAGAAAACGCGACGGTTGCCGCAGAAATAACGGACCACGGACGTGGTGAAAAGCTGACGGTGTTCAAGTACAAGAACAAGACGCGGTCTCGCGTCAAGAAGGGTCACCGACAGCAGTACACCTCTTTGTTGATTCAGGGCATCTCAATCAAGTAACCCCCGAGCCGACGTATTTCGGGCGGTTTGAGAACCTCCAGGTAGAGGAGGAGTTTTTAATGGCACATAAGAAGGGTGGCGGCACGTCTCGTAACGGCCGCGATTCAAACTCACAGCGACTCGGCGTCAAGCGTTTTGGCGGTCAGTATGTGACCGCAGGAACAATTCTTGTACGTCAACGCGGAACACCAATCCGCCCCGGCAACAACGTAGGCGTTGGCAAAGACCACACGCTGTACGCGCTTGTTGATGGCCAGGTTGGATACGAACACGACACCAAAACCAGGAAACGAGCAGTGGTCTACCCCGTAGCGGTAACCGCTTCCTAAGCTCTTTTCTAATGTCACGGGATGACTAAGACAGACATGAAGACAGAAATACATCCTGATTACCACTCAGACGCGCAGATCACCTGTGCTTGTGGGAACACGTGGACTACCGGCTCTACGCTGGAGTCCATCACCGTCGCACTGTGCAGCGCCTGCCACCCGTTCTACACGGGAGAGCAGCGCATCGTTGACACGGAAGGCCGTGTTGAACGGCTGATGCGTCGGTTCAATCTCGGTAGCGCTGAAGAGGCTGCGAAACTGGCTGAGGAGACGGCAGAGCGATCCGCCGCCGCCGAGGCCGAAGCCGATGCCGCCGCCGATACCGAACGAGAAGTTGCCCGGTCAGTGGCACAGGCATCAATGCTTGCCGGTGAAGCTGCGCCATCTGCGGACGACGCGGACGACGAGCCGGAAGCTGCGTCTGAAGATTCCGATGCCTCCGATGAGGCCGAAGCTGAAACGGAAGCCAACTAAGACCGGTCATTTGGCCTTGGTTTCTTAATTTCAAGAACTGCCGGGTCGCCGGAAAAGGAACAAGAAATTGATCACACGAGCCTGCACGTAATGTGCAGGCTCGTTCTGTAAGTAAAGCAATCGAAGTTCCACCACGACTCCGGCTGAGACCAGCCGAGTAGACGTCAGACACCAGGTAACAGGAGGAAGCGACCCGTTGGCCGATTCACCTCCAAAGGGCGCGCTATACGGCGGACAGGCCGTCATCGAAGGCGTCATGATTCGTGGGGCCAGTGACGCGGTCATCGCCGTGCGTAAGCCCGACGGCGAGATCATGGTTCAGCCGCTCCCGCAGAGTAAGTTGTGGTTGAGTCGCTGGCGTCGTTATCCCCTTCTCCGAGGCATCTCCGCACTGGCCGAGACTCTGGTACTGGGCATGAAGGCCCTCGCCGTCTCCGCAAACGCTGCATTGCCGCCGGAAGAATCCGATGACGGAGAGCTTGAAGAAGAACAAACCCTGAGTGGTCTGGCCCTTGGCGGCATGATAGCCATCTCGCTCACGCTGGCTATAGTCGTGTTCTTCATCATCCCCCTGTTTCTCTCACGCGGCCTGGAGTCGTTCGGGTGGAACGACCTGGCTGCGAACGCCGGCGAGGGCGGAATCCGAATTCTTCTGTTCCTGGGCTACATCTGGTTGATCGGCCGGATGTCGGACATACAGCGGCTTTACGGCTATCACGGCGCTGAGCACATGGCCGTCCACGCCTTTGAGAACGGCGATCCCATGACACCGGAAGGTCTGCGCCGCCACCCGACCGCTCACTCTCGTTGCGGCACGGCCTTCCTGTTGACCGTCGTGCTGGTCTCGATCATCGCCTTCATGTTCTTCCCACGTGATCCGTTGTGGATTCACTTCGCCTCCCGGATTGTTCTGGTCCCGGTAGTTGCGGCGATCAGCTACGAGATCATCCGTTTTAACGGTCGACACTCGGATTGGTGGTGGGTGAAGGTCGTTGCGTGGCCCAGCCTGCTACTCCAGAACCTGACGACGAAGCAGCCTGACGATGGCCAGTGCGAGGTCGCCATCGCATCAATCGAGGCGGCTATAGCGTTAGATAACGGTCAGCCGATCGCAGCGACGGTATCGACGTCTGCGGACGTTCGGCAATCAACACAGACAGAATCGGCCCCGTAAGGCCGCCGAGCAAGACCCATACAGCGCGAGCGACCGTCCTAGATTCAAGCCGATGTGGGACCTTAGCCGCGTCGGGAGCGCAGTTCCGTCCACACGGAGTCCGGTGACACATCAGTAGCCGACATCAACAAAAGCGTGTGATAAAGCATGTCGGAGACCTCGGATGCGATCCGCTCCTGGTTGCCGCGCACCCCTGCGATGGCGGTTTCGCCGGCCTCTTCGACCACTTTCTGGGCGATTCGATCTACACCATCCCGGAACAACTCGGTTGTGTAAGAGCTATCGCTCGGATTGGCTTTGCGATCTTCGATCACGGCGAACAGTTGAGCCAGTTCGCCGGGCCCAAGCCGCTCCACGGATTCGGCATCGGAAAGTGCATTGGTGTCCAGGTCCGTGTGGAAGCAGGTGGCTTCACCCGTGTGACACGCGAGCCCGACCGGGTCCACCTTGACCACCACTGCATCCCCGTCGCAATCAAGGGACACGGACCTGACCTTAAGGTAGTTTCCTGAAGTCTCGCCCTTGTGCCACAGTTCCTGTCTACTGCGGCTGTAAAACCAGACATCCGGGCCTTCTATGGTTCGCTTAAGCGCCTCGGCGTTCATGTACGCCAGCGTCAGGACACTGCCATCCGCTGCGTCTTGCACGATCGCCGGAATGAGGCCCCTGTCGTCAAAAGTCAGTGTCGCCGTCATCAGGTTTCCTGTCCGCGCCCGGCTATGCCGGGATCATTTTACGCTGGGAAAAACTCTTGCACCCAAAATATCAGATCGATATACCGGGGCATGCGCCGCTTGAGTGATACATCCACAGCCGGATGAACCGGCCATACCTGTGTTCAGGCGAGCTTGTCGTACATCTCCACGAGTTCCATCAAACTGTTGATCTCGTACGCAGGTTTCGCATCATTTGGTCCGCGTTTCACTTCGGTGCGGTTAATCCATATCGCCGTAGCTCCGACTTCTGAACCACCCCGGATGTCGTCATATAGATGATCGCCCACGTACCAGGCCCGTGCCGGCTCAACGTACATGGCCATGAACATGTGCTTGAACGCACCGGGGTGTGGTTTGTACACGGCGGCGGACTCTGAAGACTCCACCACTTCAAATTTGGAGGTTAGTCCGTACTCATCCAACATCGGCCGTAGAAAAGCATCGTCAGCATTAGAGAACACTCCCAGCGGTACGCGACTGCTCAACTCAGAAAGCGCCTCCACCGTCTCAGGAAACGGGTCTCGGTGTGCCATGTGGGTGACAGATCGGCGGGCTGCATTGGCTGCGTTACCCGGGATCTTATCTTCCTCAAAAACCCTCTCGAAACATTCTCGCCAGGCCGTTTCATAGCTCTTAAACGGCGGTGAGCTCTCCGGATCCTCCATGTTTGTTCGCCACTGCCGGAATCCAACCTCGAACTTCTTCCAGCGGGTCCAAAGGTCCGGTCCGGTGATGTCCAACCCCTGTTCCTCAGCGATCTGCTGAAAGGCGCGTTGCCAGGCATCGGTGTCGTTCAGGAACAACGTGTCGTAAACGTCGAACATGATGGCGTCAGGCTTCCGCTTTGAGGTCATGCTGGAACTACGTTCCTTTTCAGGGGCGATACCCGGAGGCGTCGTTAGCGGGCGCTCACCGGATTAACCGGATTAACTGGGTGTTGTTGGTAATTAAGGGCTGGTCGGCGGGCGAATAGGAAGTCCGCGATCCGCCAGGTACTGCTTGGCTTCGGTCACCGTGTATTCGCCGAAGTGGAAGATGCTCGCCGCCAAAACGGCGTCAGAGTGACCTTCGTTCAGGGCGTCATACAGGTGTTCAAGGTTTCCAGCGCCGCCACTGGCGATAACCGGAATGCTGATGCTGTCGGATACGGCTCGCAGAAGCTCCAGGTCGTACCCGTCCTTCTGACCATCAGTGTCCATGCTGGTGATAAGGATTTCCCCCGCGCCAAGATCAGCGCCGTAACCCGCCCACTTGACCGCATCCAGCGTGGTTGCGTTTCGCCCGCCGTGGGTGAATACGCCCCATCTGGATTGAGATGAGATATTGGCAGGGCCATCAAAAACCGCTTCATCCACGCTCTCCGACTCCCCCTGTACTGCCAGCCGCTTGGCGTCGATGGCGAGCACGATGCACTGGGCACCGAACTCCGCTGATGCTTCTTTAATCAGTTCAGGCCGGTTGATGGCGGCGGTATTCAGGGAGACCTTGTCTGCGCCCGCCTCAAGCATGTGCCGAATGTCTTCGACAGATCTCAATCCGCCACCGACCGTCAGCGGGATGAATACCTCTGACGAGACCCGGCGTACAACGTCGACCATGGTCTCTCGGTCATCCGAACTTGCGGTGATATCCAGGAAGACCAGTTCATCCGCGCCGGCGTCGTTGTAGAACCGGGCCATCTCGGCCGGGTCTCCTGCGTCACGCAGGTCTACAAAACTGACACCTTTGACGACCCGGCCACTGTCGATATCCAGGCACGGAATGATGCGGTGGGCTAGCACGAAGTCTTACTTCTCGATCAGAACCAGGTATCGGGTGCCGGAAATCAGACGTCGGGCGGTGATCGGAAGCTCCAGCTTTTCGATCAACTTCTCGACGTCCTCAAAGGAGACCCGTTCTTTCAAGGGCGGTCCGGGCTTCATCTCTTCTTTCTTCCATTCCATGATCGCGATCCATCCGCCCTTTTTGACGATACGGGCCACGTCACGGAGCAATCGTGTCGGGGAGGAAGCCTCGTGCAGTACGTTGGAGAGCAGAGCTACATCGACGCTATCGTCGTCTAGCGGAATCTTGGTCTCCTTAGACAACAACGATTCGATGTTCTCTACCCGGAGAGACTCTGCCTGTTTGTCGATCATGTCGAGCATGCCCTGCTGAACGTCTACGGCGTACACCTTGCCGTCATACAGGTACTTGGCGAGCGGCACCGTGAAATATCCCGGACCGGATCCGATGTCCGCAACCGTCATATCAGTCCGGAGCGGCAGCTCAGCGATAAGGAGATTCGGGTCTACTGCGCCGGGGCTCGACTTCGACAGAAGGTCTTCAGCGCGTTCGACCGGGAACTTTGTGGCCATAAATGTATTTGTCTCGACAGATATTCAGGATTGCGCCTGGATCGCGGAGACAGCCTCCGCTAGATCGATGGCACCGGTATAGATTGCCTGGCCTAACACCCCCCCATCGACTCCCAACTCTTGAAGTTTGAGAAGGTCATCGATCGAAGAGATGCCGCCAGCTATAAGGATACGACAGGTCGTGTTCTCCAGCAGTTCCGACGCGGCATCAAAATTGGGGTGGCCCATCGTCGCGTCACGATTGATATCCGTGTACTGAATGCGTGACACGCCCAGATCAGCCATATTTCGCACCATATCCAACGCACGAATGTCCGCAGTGGCCGTCCAGCCGCGAGTTGCGACGACGCCGTCTCGTGCGTCTATCCCAACGACAACCCGCTCAGTTCCCAGTTCCGCAATTGCGGCCTCAACTTGATCCGGTGCCTCCACGGCGGCCGTGCCGAAAACAACCCGCGCCACACCACCCGCAACAAGTTCCGCAGCGGATTTCGCGTCACGAATCCCGCCCGAGACCTGCAGGGGAATAGTTGCCGTTGCCGCCATATCCCTTACTACTCCGGCATTCGTTCGGGTTCCATCACGCGCCCCGTCAAGATCAACGATGTTGACACGGGTGGCTCCCGCCGCCTCAAAGCGTAGTAACACCGAGACCGGGTCGTCATCGAAAACCGTTTCTCGCGAATAGTCGCCCTGATGCAGGCGGACACATTTGCCGCCGCGCAGATCTATCGCCGGGATTACGTCCATGTACTGGCGCTCATTTTGAAACTAATGGAAGAAAACATCAGTTCGCCGGCGCGCCGATTTTCCCGGCAGATTCGGCGACAAACCGTACGAAGTTCGTGTAGATTTTGAGCCCCAGGCCCGCACTCTTCTCCGGGTGGAACTGGGTGGCAATTAGCTGGTCCTTGACCACGGCGGCACACACAGGACCGCCGTATCCGGTCGTCGCCGCTACGTCCGCTGGATCAGACGGCAGACAGTGGTAACTGTGTACAAAATAAAAGTACGCGCCATCCGGGATCCCCTGGAATACCGGGTGACGCTCCGCTTCCTCACCCGTAAATGACACGGAATTCCAACCCATGTGCGGAACTTTGAGACGAGCCTCGCCGTTAACCGGGTCGTCGACATCGAATCGGGCTACCCGACCGTCAACCAGTCCCAGCGCGGGCAGTTCCCCTTCGTCCGAGTCGGAGAACAGGAGTTGCATCCCCAGGCAGACCGACAGCAATGGCTTGCCCGAGCGCACGAAGTCACGAATCGGCTCGACAAGTTTCAGCTTCCCGAGTGCACGCATAGCGGTGTCGTTGGCACCCACTCCGGGAAGCACGGCACCGTCAGCAGCCGCAAAAGCCTCCGCTGAATCAGTGATTTGCACATCCGCGCCACAACGCTCAAGCGCCTTGCTGACGCTGTGTATATTCGCCGCCTGATGATTGATCACCACGATGCGGGGTTTTGAAGTCAGTTGGCTCAACGACGCGTTCTCAGTTCCGTTCTTGGAATGGTGCTTGGATTTTTTCTGGGATTTATATGGGGCAAGAGCGAACGACCCGATATCGACAGGCCATTTCGCAGGACCTCCATTCTAGGACTATTGACCGTATTGGCCGCCCTCTTTGACCGAATCAGAC
>CAUZRH010000071.1:0-7347 GCA_963582115.1 Dehalococcoidia bacterium | reverse complement strand
GGCAATCGGGTCTATCAGAAACGACATGTCACTGTGGCAGTGGAGGTCGATGAATCCGGGCGTCACGACACGACCGGTGGCGTCAATGGTTTTAGCTGCCTCGCCATCGAAATTACCGACCACCGTGATGCTGTCGCCCGTAATCCCGATATCGGCGGCGTATCCGGGCGCACCGGTTCCATCGACAACGGTTCCGTTCTTGATCAACAGGTCAAACATTCGTATTCCCTGGTTTCATCTTCAGAGGGGTTTCATCTCAAGGGGCGACTCGGAGTGGCGTTCGTTAACGGCGTTTAAAGCGCCGAGGCAGATTCACCGTCCCTGAGTTTCGTGCAAGTAAATGATCTGGCGGCCAGTGTAGGGCCGATTGCTGGCGACGTACCGGCCACCGAAGTACACTCGTGCCGCCCATTTACATATCGCAACCCAACCACGTTTCCAAAATAATGCCCCCACTGGGGGTGGGAGAATACGAATGAAGTTTGTCAGGTACTCGGCCGGAGGCCACGCCACCTACGGAATCCTTGACGGAGACACGGTTCAGGAAATCTCCGGCCCGCCGACCGGCCGATTTACCGAGACCGGAGCAACCGCGCCCCTCTCCGACGTCCAGTTGCTCGCCCCGATCATTCCTGGCGACGTCTACGCCATGGCCGTGAACTTCAAGTCGCACACGGGTGGAGCGCCTGCGCCGACGTATCCCGCACCGTTCCTCAAGCCAAGTAGCTCCATCTGCGGCCCTGACTCCGCCATCGTCCTCCCCGCCAACGCAGGCAAAGTGGACGAAGAGGGCGAGATGGTCGTCGTCATCGGGCGACGCATGCGCAAGGTTTCTGCCGACGATGCCCTGAGCTACGTGCTTGGGTACACGATCGGCCACGACATCAGCGCACGTGAGTGGCAGGCGGGTGACTCCTCATGGTGGCGCGCAAAGGGCAGCGACACCTTCTCGCCCATCGGACCGTTCATCGAGACCGACTATGACCCCCACGACAAGAACATCGTCGTGACCGTGGACGGCGAAGAGGTCCAGAACTGCAACACGGAAGAGATGATCTTCAACACGCAGGAATGCCTCTCCTTCATCTCGCAGACCAACACCCTGGAGCCGGGAGACATCGTCTTCACCGGCACATCCGGGGTCACCTCACGTTTGCGAGTCGGTGAAGTCCTTGTAACTGCGATTCAAGGGCTCGGAGAACTCCAAAACACGATTTCTGACTAGCCCGTGATCGCCCGTCATGAGCGAAAAATAAGACACGCGAAAAGGCCGCTCCGGAAACCCGGAGCGGCCTTTTCATTTACTCAGAACAGTCTTTAAGAGGCGATCGTGTCCGCCAGTCCTCCGACTGTTAGCCAGTAGAAGATCAGGTACGCGCCTGACAGTAGTAAGAGCACCGCCGAAGCCGGTTGGATGTAGGGTGTCGCCTTTCGCACCCACTTGAGCATTGCACCCTGGAACAGCGCCACGCTCAGGGTCAACGCCGCAAACAGGAACGCCATTCCCAGCGCGTACGAGATGAACTGTGATGCACCGAACAGGAAACTGCCTGTGGCTGAACTTGCGACCACCGCAAGGAAGAGCGGCAGCGTGCAGCCCAGCGATGCCACGGCATAACTGACGCCAAAAAGGAAGTAACCGATCAGCGTCGTATCCCTGGGATCGCCGATATTAGCGCCGGTGTTCTGGGCGAAGTTATTGTAAAGTTTGCCGCCAGCTAGGACATACACGGCCGTGAAACCCATGACGACTCCCACGCCCAGTCCGATCCAATCGAAATACTGCACGATCGATGACGTCACGGACGTGACCACGACGCCGACAATGCCAAACAAAATAATGAAACCGAGGCCGACGGAGATACTCACCGTCCCCGCCCGGGCCAAACGTCGGTCCAGCCGCACCGACTCGTCCCCGTTGTTGGTTCCTATATACAGGCCCAGATAAGCGGGGAGCATTACGAACCCGCAGGGATTAACCGTGGCGACCATGCCCACGGTGAACGCGAAACCTAGCGGCAATAGACTACTCAGGCTGTCCACCTGACCCTCTGACTGACCCTGGAGATTGAGCACATTGGAGGTGACAAACCCTCCGTCCCGCCAGATGAAACCCGCGACAGCCGTAAATCCAAGAACGGCGGCCGCAAGCAGTATCGGCCAGACATAGCCCTTCCACATTGGGGGCTGGTTGATTGCAGTGGTTTCCATAGAGTTTTCAAATATTTCCGTGTGGTGAGACCTACCGACTGGCCTGTTTCACCACGTCATGATTGTTTTCTATTCTACGATCTAAGGTTCCTACGTCTGAAACCGTAGATCGAGATGCATCAAAAATGCGGGAAATCGCATAATCGGGACGGCAGACTTACGAATCTGCGTGTTCGAAGCGGCGTACGCATTCCAGTTGATCCTCGTGTCTTTCAGATGCGGAAGTGATTGGGATCGACGCGTCGTGGATTCCTTTCAGCCGCGGGAACGCTAGAAAAGCGGGACTCAAGGTCACGGACAAGGTGCCTGCAAAACGGAGTGCTCAAACCGCGCCCATGCTCCCGGGAATGCCCGAGAAGCAAAGTGGCGCACGCGTACTGATCCGAGCGCATCTGGCGCTTGATTCCGAACGCACCTGGGGGCTCTCCGCCCACCTCCACGCATGCGCGATAGACCCGGTCTGGCCCGTTGTCGTTGAAGACATTAAGCATGATGAACCGATAGTCGCACGCGTCGGATCGCCGTCCGACACTGAAATCCCGTTCGACATACTTCAGACCTCAGGCGCACGGCTCATCGCCATTGTGCCCGACGATAGCGATGAGTCCCTGGCTTCGGCCGCCGCCGCCGGGGCATGGGCCGCCGTTCTGGAAGAGGACGCCCACGTCGCACTGGCAGATGCGGTACGAGAAGTTTCGGAAGGCCGCAGCCCCCTGTTCAAAGCCGTCGCTGATCGGACGGGCGCTGCGTTCTCAATCCTTGCGATGCTGCGTGAAGCATGGAGTCGAAACCCGGCCTCAAGCCCACCAAGCCCACTCAACGATCGCGAAGCTCGTATGTTGAGGATGGTGTCAGAAGGCGTCACAAACCGTGAAATTGCGGTGCGACTCACGTTGTCAGAACAGACCGTGAAAAACTACTTGTCAATGGTGTTTGAGAAGATGGGCACACGCAGTCGAGCGCAGGCTGCGACGATGGCGCTTGAGTACGGGTGGTTACGGGAAGACTAAAATCGATATCGGCCTGAAGCTTATCCCGCTGTCGCTCGTGCTATGATTTAGCATCACTTCCAGGAGCGAATTGCGTAGGTAATCGTCCCGGTCGTTTTGTGCGCGCCCTCTGGCGTTTCACAAATACACAAAAATGCTGCGGAGTAGCAAACTTACCGATGACGACTACACAGGCTCCGGCGGATCAGAGCCCGCCAATCACCCTGCGCGGGCTGTTTGAAGCCGGCGCCCACTTCGGCCACCCCACCAAGCGATGGCACCCGAAGATGAAGCCATTCATCTTCACGTCTCGCAACAAGATCCACGTTTTCGATCTTGCGAAGACCATAGAGAAGCTTGAGAAGGCCGCCGATTTTGTTGAGAAGGCCGTTGGGGATGGCGGGCAGGTAATGCTCGTCGGAACTAAGAAACAGGCCCAGGAAGCAATTTCAGATATAGGGCAGCAGACTCACGCGCTCTATGTAAACCAACGCTGGCTTGGCGGAATGTTGACCAACTTCCAGACCATCCAGAAACGGATCGAGTACGTCGTGCGTCTCGAAGACGAGATCGCACGCGGAACTCTCCAGGCTGCAACCAAGCGAGAAGCGCAGCGAGCGGCCACTGAGGTCATCCGACTCAACAAGTTCCTGGGTGGCATCAAACAGATGACCACGCTGCCGCAGGTACTCTTTATCGTTGACATCGGCAAAGAAAAAATCGCAGTCGCTGAAGCGAAACGACTCGGAATTCCGGTCGTAGCAATCGTCGATACAAACTGCGACCCGACCGGAATCGATTACCCGATTCCGGCAAACGATGATGCAATTCGTAGCGTTAGACTCATTACCGAGCGAATCGGTAAGGCAATCACAGACGGCACTGAAGCGCGACAGGCGCGTGTCGCGCAGCAGATGGCCCTCAACGCCGAGATAGAAGAACAGGAAGAAGCCGCCCGCCGTGTCGCTCAGGAAGAAGCCGCCGCACGACAGGCAATAGCGGAAGCCGCCCGGCGCGAGGCTGAAGCCGCCGCCGCCGCAAAGGCGTCCGCAGATGCCGCCGCCGCCGCCGAAGCTGCAGCGGAAGCAACCGAAGCGCCTGCCGCCGAAGCTGCAGCGGAAGCGACCGAAGCGCCTGCCGCCGAAGCTGCAGCGGAAGCGACCGAAGCGCCTGCCGCCGAAGCTGCAGCGGAAGCAACCGAAGCGCCTGCCGCCGAAGCTGCAGCGGAAGCAACCGAAGCGCCTGCCGCCGAAGCTGCAGCGGAAGCAACCGAAGCGCCTGCCGCCGAAGCTGCAGCGGAAGCGACCGAAGCGCCTGCCGCGGAAGCTGCGCCGGAAGCAACGGACACGGCCGTCGATAAGACGGCCGAGTAACTATCGAAATAAACTCCGCGCTCCGTATTACCGGAGCGCGGGTGGTCTATAGCTAATACAGGACACAGGTCACGTGGACATTACAGCCGCAATGGTCAAATCGCTCCGGGAGAAGACCGGGGCAGGGATCATGGACTCCAAACGCGCTCTTGAAGAGGTGGATGGCGACGAAGCGAAAGCCGTCGACATTCTCCGAGAGAAGGGCCTGGCCTCCGCCGCCAAGCGTGCCGGACGGGCAACCTCAGAGGGTGTTATCGAGAGCTACATTCACAGTGGTGGACGCGTAGGCGCACTGGTACAACTCTCGTCAGAGACCGATTTCGTTGCGCGCACAGACGAGTTCTCAGAACTCGCCCGTGAGCTCGCCATGCAGGTGGCGGCAATGAACCCGAAATATGTCGACCGGGACTCTGTTCCGGAAGACGCCGGCGAAGTTGGCGACGATGAGTTGCTGATGGAGCAGGCATACATTCGTGACCCCGGACAGACTGTCGGGGATCTGGTTAAAGTCCTGGCCGGAAAGACCGGAGAGAACGTTCACGTGGGCAGATTCGCCCGCTACGAACTCGGAGAGTAAACCCGGCAATCGCCCAATTGGGCTTGCCAAACAACGTTACCCAGGCACCTATCCGGGAGCAGCCAGTGACCACGTACAAACGTGTCCTGCTCAAGTTGAGCGGTGAATCGCTCAAAGGGGATCGTGAATTCGGTCTTGACCCGGATGCCCTCAAATACGTTGCCGATCAAGTGACGGAGGCCGCTGAAACCGGCCTTCAGATTGGTATCGTCGTTGGCGGCGGAAACATATGGCGCGGTGCTGACTATGAATCAGTCGGCATGGATCGTGCCACAGCCGACAACGCGGGCATGCTCGCCACCATCATCAACGCCCTGGCAGTTCAAGATGCGCTTGAGCGTAACGGGCTTGAGGTGCGTACACAGACCGCAATCAGCATGTCGACAATAGCGGAGCCGTATATCAGACGACGGGCCATCCGGCACTTTGAAAAGGGCCGATTGGTAATATTCGCTGGCGGAACCGGAAGCCCCTATATGTCCACCGATACGGCGGCAGCGCTACGGGGACTTGAAGTCAACGCCGATGCACTGTGGATGGCCAAGAACAACATCGACGGCATCTACACCTCTGACCCAAATATCGATAAAACCGCATCCAAGCTGGGCAACATGACCCATCTGGAAGCCCTGCAAAGTCGTGTTGGCGCGCTCGATTCAACTGCGCTCTCGATGTGCATGGACAACCGGCTGCCGATCGTCGTATTTGATCTGTTCACGCCCGGGAACCTGCTTCGAATACTGCGTGGTGAAGAGATCGGAACTTTGATCTCAGATTCGGTCTCTGCATCCGCATAGCAGTACAAACTCGTATTCAGTACTACACCCAATACGACACAAGGAAAAGAACGAAGGGAAGACCGGGATGACCACGGAAATTCTCGAAGATGCTCGAAGGCGAATGCAGGGAGCGGTAGACGCTCTTGAGCGTGACCTCGCTGGTTACCGGACCAACCGGGCATCGCCGGTACTGGTAGAGAACATCGTGGTGGACTATCAGGGCATGGAAATGCCCCTGAACCAACTGGCTCAGATTACCGTGGGTGACGCTCGCATGCTGGTCATCCAACCGTGGGATCCGAGCGGTGTTCAGGATGTCGCACGGGCGCTCCAGGCCGCTGAACTAGGCATGTCTCCGCAGATTGACGGCAGCGTGATCAGACTGATCCTTCCCGTCCTTACAGAAGATCGACGAAAAGACCTTGTTCGGCAGATGAGCAAAAGAGTGGAAGAAGGCAAAGTAGCAGCCCGTAACGTTCGTAGGGGCGCGCAAGACTCCCTCAAAACTCTTGAGAAAGAGGGCGAAGAGTCACAGGATGTTGTGCGTCGCGCCCTCACAACACTCCAGGGCCATACCGATGCTGCGGTCGGCGAAATGGAGTCGACCAGCAAGAAGAAAGAGGATGATGTGATGGAGGTTTAGCCTCCATCACATCACCCCCAGGAACCTTCTGTGACCGTCTCTCCGCACTCATCCACCGGTAACACCGGGAACACGCCGTCATCATCAGGCGACGACATCCTGCCGCCAAAACATGTCGCCATCATCATGGATGGCAACGGTCGTTGGGCCTCCAAGCGCAGCCGTCCACGGACTGACGGTCATCGTGCCGGTACCGAGAACGTTCGCTCCGTAATATCAAAGCTTGTCGAGCGCGGAGTCGAGTACGCGACCCTGTTTGCCTTCTCTACTGAGAACTGGTCACGCCCCGGAGACGAGATTTCGGCCCTGCTTGCGATCCTGCAAGAGGTGATCCGCTCAGAGGCGGAAGAGTTGAACCGGAACGGCGTTCGAATCCTCCACATAGGCCGGCTTGACCGACTCCCGACCGAACTAAGCCAGGAGATAGTGGACGCCGTAGAGCTAACTCGGAGAAATGACCGACTCACCCTCACAATCGCGTTCGACTACGGCGGCAGAGCGGACATTGTTTCCGCCGTGAAGGTGATCGTCGGTCAGGGGGTATCACCGGGGGACGTGGACGACGAGCTAATCACACGCTACCTCGCCACAGATGGCACGCCGGATCCTGATCTGGTGATCCGTACCGGCGGCGAGTTCCGTATCTCCAATTTTTTACTCTGGCAATCCGCTTACGCCGAGTTTTACTCAACCCCGGTGCAGTGGCCTGATTTTGACGGCGACGAAGTCGACGTAGCGCTGGAGGCTTACCGGCTTCGAAGACGTCGATTCGGTG
>CAUZRH010000070.1:0-7381 GCA_963582115.1 Dehalococcoidia bacterium | reverse complement strand
CACGGTGGTCGGTAATTTCGATGGCGAGGCAGCTAAAACCATTGACGCCACCGGTCGTGTCGTGACGCCCGGATTCATCGACCTCCACTGCCACAGTGACATGTCGTTTCTGATAGACCCGATTGCCGATTCGAAGCTAACGCAGGGCGTGACGCTTGAGTTGAACGGCAACTGCGGCATGAGCCCGTGCGCCCCACTGCAGTCGGAAGCCGCCAGAGAAGCGTTGGAGAGTCGGTTCTTCACCGCTGGAGCCGAGTTCACGGCCGACTGGACGGACTTCGCCGGGTACCTGGATGCGCAGGAAAGGGCGAAGGGCGTCATCAACCAGGCGTTTCAGGTGGGCCACGGCACGGTGCGTACAAACGTGCTTGGTATGGACGCCCGTGCGCCTTCACTTGAAGAGCTTGAGCACATGAAGCGGCTCGTTGCGGAGAGCATCGAGGCGGGTGCGATGGGTTTCGCTACGGGGTTGTTCTACGCCCCGGGGAGCTATTCGCTCACCGACGAGGTCGTGCAGATTGCGCAGGAGGCCGCCGACCGGGGCGTGTTGTACTCCAGCCACATCCGGTCCGAGTCCAACGACAGTGTCGGCTTGCACGTCGCCGTCAACGAGGCGATCGAGGTGGGTCGGCGCACTGGCGCGCGCATCCAGATGTCGCACGTAAAGACCAAGGGGCCGACCACGTGGGGGCGGGCCGAGGAGATTCTGGAGTTCCAGGCTCGTGCGCGTCGCGAGGGGATTGACGTTGCGGGCGATCAGTACCCCTATATCGCTTCCAGCACGTCGCTCACAGGCGGCGTGTTTCCTCGCTGGGCGCTGGCCGGAGGGCGTGCGGCCACGCTGGAAATGATGGACGACTCCGATTTGCGCGCCCGATTACGGACCGATATCGATTGGAACATCAAGAGTTTCATGGGCTCGGCCGACCGCGTCTTGATGGCAGCGTACGGGCCGGATCACAGCCGAGAGGGACAGAGACTGGACGAGATCGCGGACGATATGGGTGTCGAGCCGGCCGAGGCGGCGATCAAGCTGTACGAAGGCGGCGACGCGTCGATTGTCCAGTTCTCTCTGCGGGAAGACGACGTAGATCTGATTGCGCGGGACCCGTTTATCGCGGTCGCTTCGGACGGCAACTCGGTCCGATCAGACGGCCCGTTGTCAGGCGGCAAACCTCACCCGCGGTCGTACGGAACGTTCACCCGGTTCCTGTCAGAGATGCGACGTGACAAGAAACTTGTGTCACTTGAAGAGGCGGTACGCAAGATGTGCGCCCTGCCCGCTTCACGATTGCAGTTGACGCGTCGCGGTCGGGTCGCTCCGGGTTGTTTCGCTGACGTGGTGGTGTTCAATCCGGATACGGTGCAGGACACGGCCACTTTTACGGATCCTCACCAGTACAGCACCGGCATCAACACGGTGGTGGTCAACGGGCAGGTGGCACTTGAGAACGGTTCGCCAACCGGCGTGCGGGCCGGCCGGGTGGTACGTTCGGTGGAAGGCTAACCAGAGATCGTTATTGGGCTAGCGCCGCCCAGGTGTCTGCCCATGGCGTGGCGGGGTCCAGAACGCTCGCCTCTGGCTGATTCGTTCCGACATAGTCTCGCTGCCGTCGCGGCTGAGACGGATGAAATAGTTCTCGCCGATGAAGATCACTTCACCGTTGTTGATGATGGGGCCATTGTCACTCCCATGTGGAAATCGTGACGAACATATCAAAAGAGTTTGTTGCAGGTTGCCGGTGCGAACGAGTGGGCCGATGATAGTAGGCACTGCTAACACGGGCATATCTTAAAACCGCGGGGATCCAACCGCTTTAGGCCAGATATTTCAAGCATTTCGGGCGTATTGCCAGTTCAGAAAGATCCTTTTGACCTACGACCTTGTTATCAAGAACGGGACCGTTGTCGATCCATCTCAGGATCTGCACGCCCGGCGTGATATCGCTATCGCCGGGGGCCGGATCGTTGCCATTGAGGAGCATGTCTCAGACAACGATACCCACGACGTAATCGAGGCGGACGGACTGCTGGTATTACCGGGGCTGGTGGACCTTCACGTACATGTTTGGTGGGGTGTAGCCCATCTCGCTATCGACGCCGACGCACACTCACTGTCACGCGGTGCGACGACGATTGTTGATGCGGGTTCGGCCGGTGCAAACACCATGGCGGGGTTCCGGCGTTACGTGATCGACCGGGTCGATGCCCGAACGCTGGCCTTTTTGCATATTTCAGGTATGGGTCAGCTTGATAACGAGATCGGCGAGCTAGAGGACATCCGCTGGGCTCGGGTCGATAAGGCCGTAGAGACGGCAAAGCTTCACCCGGATGTAATTGTCGGGGTGAAGGTCCGGTTGACCGAGGGGATCGTCGGAAAGAACGACCTGGTGGCGCTTGATCGTGCTATCGAGGCCGCCGAATACCTGGATAAGCCGGTCATGATCCACATAGGCGGAACAAGCCACGAGGTCGAAGAGATCCTTGGGAAGCTGCGTGGCGGCGATATCGTCACACACAGTTTCACGGCGAATCCCCCGGGCATCATTAACGACGCCGGAGCGGTGGTTCCGGCTGCGCTTGAGGCACGAGCGCGTGGCGTGAGCTTTGATGTTGGACACGGTGCGGGCAGCTTCGGGTTCAAAGTGGCCGAGGCGGCGATGTCACATGGGTTTACGCCAGCCACGGTGTCTTCCGATGTTCATCGATACAACCTGCGCGGCCCGGTGTACGACCTGGCGACCACGCTCTCCAAGTTCTTGCACCTGGGTCTTTCTCTGGATGAGGTGGTCCGACTTGCGACGTCTGCGCCTGCGAAGGCGGTCGGTCGTGAGGGCCAGTTCGGTACGTTGAAGGTTGGCGCAGAGGCAGACGTCAGTGTGATGCGGCTGGAAGAGGGGAAGTTCAAGTTCACGGACGCCCCCGGCGACGTTCGTATCGGCGATAAGTTGCTCGTTCCGGTCGTCACGCTTCGTGCGGGGATGCGACACATGCCCACGTACGGCGTGCACCCAGATTTACTTGACCATCACCATCACCCGACCGCATGACCATCCCCACTCAGGAGACTCCAGAAGTCCAGACTAAGGGCACGCTTGCCCCAGCCATAGAGGCGACACGCGTCGAGAAATCGTTCGGTAACGCCGCAGTGTTGCGCGGGCTGGACATGACGGTTCGTGACGGCGAAGTGGTCGCGATTTTCGGAGCGAACGGGGTCGGTAAGTCGACCTTGTTGCGAGTGCTGGCGACCCTGACACGCGCTGACCACGGGTCGATTTCTATTTATGGAAGTGATTTGGGTAAGCAGGCGGAGGTCGCCCGGCTGTCTCTTGGAGCTGTTCTGCACTCGCCGATGCTTTACGGCGATCTGACCGTGAAGGAGAACCTGACCTTCTTCGGCAAGATGTTCCGTGTTCCGGACCTGGACGAACGCGTCCTCGCTTTGGCCTCAAGGATGGGTGTGACGCAGCGGATGGATCAACGAGTACGCGAGCTGTCGCACGGGTATCAGAAGCGTGCGGCGTTGGCGCGGGCGCTGCTGCACCGGCCCAGGATTTTACTGCTGGACGAGGCCGAGACGGGGCTGGACGAGCCCGCGCGGGTGATTCTGGATGGGGTGATTTCCGAGCATCGGGCCTCAGGGCACGCGGTGGTTATGACGACGCACTCGATCGAACGAGGGGTTGCCGAGTCCGACCGCGTGATGGTGCTCTCTGGCGGTCGGATCGCGTTGGATCAACCGTCTTCGCAGGTAACGCCGGACGATGTCACGAGCCTGTATATCGATTCGAGCGACGGCTGATGGGTGCATCACTGGCGACGGTATGGACGCTGGCCCGAAAGGACCTGCTGCTTGAGCTGAGGTCGCGAGACATCGTGCTTGCGATCATCGTGTTCGGCCTGCTGGTGATAACGATCTTCACGTTCGCTATCGAACTCACGCCGTCCCGATCAAAAGACGTTGGGCCGGGCGTCCTGTGGGCCGCCGTGGCGTTCGCCGGGGTGCTGGGGCTTAATCGCTCGTTTGCGATGGAGTCTGAGGGCGACACGCTGGACGGATTGATGCTGACGCCAGTGAGCCGTGAATTGATCTTCTTCGGCAAGGTTCTTGGCAACTTCATATTCATCACCATCGCCGAGATCGTGATCTTCCCGGTGTTTGAGGCGCTGTTCAACATCAGCGTGCTTCAGATAGAGACGATCGTTATCGCGCTGCTTGCGAGCATCGGTTTCTCTGCAGTGGGGACGGCGTTTGCTGCGGTGTCGGTACGAGTTCGCTCCCGCGAAATCATGCTGCCGCTATTGTTCCTCCCGACATCGGTTCCTCTAATCATGGCGGCGGTGGAATCAACGTCTGTAGTGGTGAACGGCGGAAGCTGGGCGGACTTCAGCGACTGGCTACAGTTGGCGATCGCTTTCGACGTGATCTTCGTAATCGCATCAGCAGTACTGTTCCAGTTCGTACTTGAAGAGTAGGCCCTGCTGGGCGGCTATTTGGATAGTCTTCAAGATACGCCGTTAGTTGTCTTGGTTAGATAGCGCAGACGGTCTAAATAATCACGCCTTTACGATGGTGTGGTAGCGCGCTCGTGATAGACTGCACACAGTCCTAGCCGATCCACGGCGGAGCAAAATCGAACGATGGCTGCCCTTCGTAACATACGTTTAATCTGGCTCGTACTATTTGCGGGTCTGTCGGTCTTTATCAACAATGTCTGGGTCCGCATTAGCGTTACCGCAGCCCTGATGGCCCTTACCCTCTGGATGATCTTCCTCTGGGTGCCGACCGAGATTAACCAGGGCAACATCCAGCGGGCCCTTTACTTCCACGTACCGGTCGCCTGGACTGCGATGGTCGCCATCGTCCTCGTAGCCGTCGCCAGTGTTCTCTATCTGAAGACGCGTGACGAAAAGTGGGATCGGCTGGCCGTTGCTGGTGCCGAGACCGGCGTGATTTTTGCGGCTCTGATGCTCATCACCGGCATGGTGTGGGCGAAGCCGGTGTGGGGAGTCTGGTGGACCGGAGAGGCAAAGTTGACCACCACCCTTATCCTGTTCTTCATCTACGTGGCCTACCTTATGTTCCGCTCCTACTTCCCGGCCGGCGAACAACGAAGGCGGCTGGCAGCGATCATCGGCCTTATGGGAGCTGTGGACACGCCGATCATCTACTACGGGGCGCAGCTCTGGGAGCGCGCTCACCCGTCGGCAGTGGTTGGACCTCTGTCGGACTCCGACAGCAGTGTGGATGGGCCAATTGGCACGACCTTGATGGTCGCCACGTTGGCGTTCTCCGTACTGTTCGTTTACGTGGCCAGCGAGAGGTACCGACTACGAAAACAGGAGGATGAGGTAATGGCGCTTCGCAGGGTTATCTCACTCCAGCCTTCCCGACCAGGTTCGTTCCCCAAAACAGCTAGCGGCGCCCCGTCCGGAAGCGCTTAACAAACAATGCGTAAATTTATTGCCACTTTACTCGTAGTCCTGACAGCCCTCGCCGTACCGAGTGTTGCGTTGGCGCAATCCTCCGCATCGACAAGCGCGGCGGCCGACGGCAACTCCAGCGGGGTGATTACAGCCATCCAGGTGGATGAGGACACGCGGCTGGTGGGCTTCCTTCTCTCGACAAAGTACGGCCTGCTTGTAGAGGTCTCCGTCGGCGATGCCACAAAGTTCGGTCTGGAGAACGCGTCGGGTGATCGCTGGGTTGCGGACCTGGGCGAAGACCCGGATGAAGCACTACGCCGTATCACCGACCAGCGCGAACGGTTTGCTCCGGTGACGGTAACTGTCACGAACGGCGTGGCAAGCGCAGTTGTGGACCGTGATCAGGGCGATCTTGAACGAAACCTCGGATACCTGTTCGCCATATATCTCGTGACATGGGCAGGGTTCTTTGCATACATATTCATCATGTCTCGCAAACAGGGCGACCTGGCACGTGAGATCAACGCCTTGAAGGCGAAGATTCAGTAGAGTCCTATAAATGAACAAGTACAACGATCCGATCTCGGACGAGCAAGCGGTAGATATAACTCCGCAAGAGTCGGCAACGGCTACGACGCTGTTCACGCCCCGCGTGAAGGTATTTGTGGCGCTTGCCCTTTTCGTTGGAGCGCTTGGTTATTTTGTGTTCACGACCTTCGATAACGCGACGGTCTACTACATGTCGGTTTCCGAGATCGAAGCTGGCGGCCCGACGGAACCGGACAAGTTGATCCGGCTTTCCGGGAAGTTGGTGGAAGAGTCGTTTGTCAGGCAGCCTAACGGGCTGGACGCCAGCTTTGAGATCCGCGACGACGCGGGCGACGTTCTTGGCGTGGACTACTCCGGCGAGATTGGCCAGGTTTTCTTCAATCCGCACTCAGTGATTGACCTTGAAGGTCAGTACTCTGATGAGGGCGTGTTTGTTACCGAACACTTGGTGATTAAATGCCCGTCCAAGTTCCTTACCGAGGCCGAACGTGAAGAGCTTGAGGGTGGCACAGGAACAGCGCCTTATCAGGTGGTCACGGACGCTTAGGAGCTGACGCGTCTCTCGCTCTGGAGAAGCGATGTGCGAACATTCGTGACGGACCAGCGGCCGATATATATACTCCGATTCTTATGAATGACACCCTGACAATCGCCGATCTGGTCCTTGCGGCCAGCGCCGCTTTCTTTCTGGGATCCATCCCTATCGCTTGGATGGTCTCCCGATCGCGCGGCGTAAGGATTTTTTCCGTAGGGACTCGCCAGGCCGGTGCTACGAATGTATTCCGAGAAGTCGGTGCGCTTCCCGCCCTTGTAGTGGGCCTTGTAGACGCCGGCAAAGGCGCACTGTCGATTGTTATCGCTATGTGGGCCGGGCTTGAGGGAAGCTGGCTGTTACTACCGGCTGTTGCCGCGGTGATGGGTCACTGGAACTCGCCGTTGACGCGCTTCCGCGGTGGCGATGGCGTGATTACGGCGGTGGGTGTGATGATCGCTATTTCTCCGACCGGGACTATCGTGCCGATCCTTACCGGAATCATCATCGCCCTGGCTATCAAGCCACTTGTTGCGCATCCTTCGGCATGGGGCGGGGTCCTGGGATTCGCCACGCTGAATATTCTTGCGGCTGTAATCGACATAGGGATGAGTACTGCGACCGTGGCCGGGATGACGTTTATTGCGGCGTCGATCCTGTTGCACAGTTACGCCTACCATCGCCGGATGCCAGACGCTGTGCGGATTGAGGTCCTCGACGAGGTTCTTGACGGTGAGTACCCTGACGCGCAAATCCCCCGGACACAGGGGCCTTCAGCTCCCGCCTGACCAGGGGATGTCAAATACATAGGCCGCTGAGATCCTGGACATATCTATCTCTGCGTTGAAGGCCCGGTTGCACCGGGGGTGGGTG
>CAUZRH010000069.1:0-7401 GCA_963582115.1 Dehalococcoidia bacterium | reverse complement strand
GGGATTTGGCCACCCTCGCCCGGCTTGGAGCCCTGCGCCATCTTGATCTGAAGATCGGTCGCGTTCACCAAGTACTCGGTCGTCACGCCGAAGCGGCCTGACGCCACCTGCTTCATGCGGCTTGAACGGTCGTCGCCGTTGTCGTCCGGTGTGTAACGCGCTCGGTCCTCGCCGCCCTCGCCGGTGTTTGAGCGTGCGCCCATGCGGTTCATGGCGATCGCCAGCGTCTCGTGCGCCTCACGGCTGATGGAGCCTAGAGATATGGCACCGGTGGCGAACCGGGTGACTATCGATTCGGCTGACTCGACCTCGTCGATGGGAGCGCCACCGTCCGGGTCAAACTTGAAGTCCAGCAGGCCTCGTATGGTGGCGAGGCGTTCTGACTCGTCGTTAGAGGCTTTTTCATACAGCGAGTATGTGTGGGCGTTATTGGACTTCGATGCGTGCTGAAGCATCGCGATCGCATCCGGGTCGTACAGGTGTTTCTCGCCCGTACCACGCCACAGGTAAAGACCGCCGATCTCGAGCGCCAGCCGCCCGCCAAGGGTCGACTCAGGGTATGCACGGGCGTGGTTGTCCAGGAGATCGCCCGCAATCTCATCCAGGCCAATCCCCTCGATGCGAGTTGGGGTCCATGTGAAGAACTCGTCGACCAGTTTGCTGGATAGTCCAAGGCACTCGAAAATCTGCGCACCCTGGTAGCCCTGGATGGTGGAGATGCCCATCTTGGACATCACCTTCAGGACACCCTTCTGTATGGCCTTAGCGAAGTTGGCTTCTGCAGTCGCCTGATCCGGGAGGGTGCGTTCATCGACCGAGTTCCGCTCACGCAACCCGGCCAGTGTCTCAAAGGCCAGGTAGGGGTTAACGGCAGATGCGCCGTACCCGTAAAGGGTGGCGAAGTGGTGGTTCTCGCGCGGCTCGCCGGACTCGACAATGATGTCGGTCTCGGTCCGAGTCTGATTGCGGATCAGATGATGGTGTACACCGCCAACCGCCAGAAGGGCGGGGATGTAGGCGTGCTCGGCGTCAACGCCGCGGTCAGAAAGAACGATCAGCGTGTAGCCGTCGGTCGTTGCCTGATCTGCTTCCGCACGTATCCGGTCCAGCGCGTCTCGTAGGCCCTGTGCGCCTTTGGCGACGGGGAACAGAGTCGAGATCGTCTTTGCCTTGAGTCCGGGTCGATCCAGCGCCTTAATTCGTGCCAGGTCGGAGTTCAGGAGGACGGTGTTGTCGATCCTCAACAACCGCGCGTGCTCTGGAGATTCCTGGAACAGCCCGCCACGCTTACCGGCAGGAAGCGACATCTGGGTTACGAGTTCTTCACGGATAGCGTCCAGCGGCGGGTTGGAAACCTGCGCAAACAACTGCCGGAAGTATGTGTACAGGGGCTGTGGCCTGTCAGAGAGAACGGCCAGGGGCGTGTCGTTGCCCATGGAACCGATCGCTTCTGCGCCTTCACGTCCCATCGGTTCAATAAGAATCCGCAGGTCTTCCTGCGTGTAGCCAAACGCCTGTTGGCGCGTAACCAGTGTGTCCAGGTCAATTCCGGGAACACTGTCGGCCGCCGGTGCAGGCAGTTCGTCTAGGATGACGCGTTCCTGGTCCAGCCACTCGCCGTAAGGCTTGCGTGCTGCGAGGCTGTCCTTGATCTCGTCGTCGCTGACTATCCGTCCTTCTTCAAGGTCAAGCAGGAACATACGACCCGGCTCGAGGCGACGCTTCTCGGCGATTCGTTCAGGCTCGATATCAAGCACACCGGCCTCAGACGACATCACAAGGAGACCGTCTTTGGTTATGTAGTAACGGAAAGGACGCAGGCCGTTCCTGTCGAGAACAGCGCCGACCTTGCGGCCGTCAGTGAACGCGACAAGCGCCGGTCCGTCCCACGGCTCCATGACGCCGCCGTGGTACTCGTAGAAATCCTTGCGGGCCTGGCTCATCGACTCGTGGCCGTACCAGGACTCCGGGATCATCATCGCCGCGGCGTGCTCAACGTCACGGCCGCCGACGGACAACAGCTCAAACACTTCATCCAGAGATGCCGTGTCGCTGGCAGCGACGGAGTTGACCGGGGTGAGCTTCGATACATCGTCGCCGAACAGATCCGAAGTAAGAGAGTGTTCCCTTGCGGACATCCAGTTGCGGTTGCCGCGGACGGTGTTGATCTCGCCGTTGTGGCACAGGTACCGGTACGGGTGCGCCAGCTTCCACTCGCCCAGTGTGTTCGTGCTGAACCGGGAGTGGACAAGAACAAATGCCGTCGTCAGATCCTGCTCAGAGAGGTCCGGGAAGAATCCCTCAACCTGCTCCGTCATGAGCAGGCCTTTGTAGACGATGGTTCTGCTGGACAGGCTGCATATGTAGAACACATCCAGGTCCTGCTCAGGAACCGACTCGGTCAGACCGCCCACCCGTCGCTCGATAACCTTGCGAGCGATGTACAGGCGGCGCTCAAACGCATCGCCGTCGGCGCCGTTGGATGACCCACCGGGCTCCCCAACAAAGAACTGTTTGATTACCGGCATAACCTCTCGGGCGAGGTATCCGATGGTGGTCGGGTCGGTCGGGACTTCACGCCAGCCTAGGATCGACAGGCCCTCATCATAGATCCCTGCCTCTATCTCCGCCTCAACGCTGTTGCGGAGCTCGTCTTCCTGTGGGAGGAAAACCATGCCGACGCCATAGCGCCCGGCCTCAGGAAGATCGAACCCGGCTTCATGCGTGACGCGCTTGAAGAACACATGCGGTGTCTGGAACAACATCCCTGCGCCGTCACCCGTGTCCGGGTCGCTACCGGAGGCGCCGCGGTGGCCAAGATTAACAAGAACTTCAAGCGCCTGATCGATGAGCAGGTGGTTGGCTGAACCGTTGACGTTGGCGACCATGCCAACACCACAGGCGTCGCGCTCCCATACAGGATCGTAGAGCCCTGCCTTACGCATCTTTTTGATGCGAGGCGGAGTCAACGGCGAAACATCGCCGTGAGCTGTGCCGGGTGCAGCGAGCAAGTCGTTAGTGGTTTCGGGGTCTTGCATGGATGTAAGTGCGATCTCTCTGTGTGGGATTGAATGGGCCGGTCCGGATTAAAGAACCTTCAGGTATCGGTCGACCTCGTATTCGGTCACGGTCGACTCGAACTCTCGCCACTCGATCTCTTTGTTGCGAACGAAGTTGTCGAAAATAGATTCACCCAGGGCCTCACGCACGAGCTCACTTTCTCTCAGTAGCTCAAGTGCCTGACCCAGGTTGCTTGGGAGTTTTGAAATACCGGCCTCCACCCGCTCTGACGGCGACATGCTATCGATGTCGGTCGTCACGGGATCTCCAAGGTCGTAGCCCTCTTCGACCCCCTTCATCCCGGCGGCGAGCATCACGCTGAACGCTAGATAGGGATTGCAAGCCGAGTCCGGAGCCCTGTATTCAATTCGGACCGCCTCAGCGCGCCCCTGGTAAGGGGGCACCCG
Organism: Dehalococcoidia bacterium; assembly: GCA_963582115.1. Taxonomy (GTDB): domain Bacteria; phylum Chloroflexota; class Dehalococcoidia; order Lucifugimonadales; family Lucifugimonadaceae. Next base: position 3,934 of record CAUZRH010000069.1, on the reverse strand, counting down.
CACCAGATCGCTCCAGTTGCCGCCAGTCCAGACGCCGTAAGATGGGGCTTCGATTCCAGGGACAAGCCGTTTGTATGAGTTGACCCACTGGTTGGTCACGGCCGTGACCTCAGGTGAGTGCCGGATCAGACCGGCGAGGAAGCTGCGACCTACGGCCGAAAGGTGGAGGGCGTCGTCTTCGTCAAAGAACGCGTTCTCCTCGCCCTTGGCAAGCGATAGGTGGCAATGCATTCCGCTGCCGTTCTCGCCGTTCATGGGTCTTGGCATGAAGCTGGCGTAGACGCCGTGCTGAGATGCGATCTCTTTCACGACCACGCGGTAGGTGATCACGGTGTCGGCCATCGCCAAAGCGTTCTGGTGGCGCAGATCGATCTCGTGCTGTCCGGGTGCAACCTCGTGGTGGCTGTGGGCTACCGGGATTCCAAGCTCTTCAAGCGATAGAACGGTCTCGCGACGAAGGTCTGGACCATCACCGGCAGAGGTCTGGTCAAAGTAGCCACCCTGGTCCACCGGTTTTACGGAATCTGAGTCTTCCAGATAGAAGTACTCAAGCTCGGGACCGATGTAGAACGAGTAACCCTTGTCCGACGCACGCTGGATGTTGCGACGCAGAACATTCCTGGGGTCGCCGTCGAAGGGCGTTCCGTCGGGATTCAGGATGTCACAGAACATACGGGCGACTGCGTTTTCGCGTGGTCGCCACGGAAGCAGTTGCCACGTGGTCGGGTCCGGCATGGCGATCATGTCAGACTCGTCAGATCGTGCGAAACCGGCGATCGATGAGCCATCTATTGTGGCTCCGCGGTCGAGTACCTCTTCCAGTTCATCGACCGTGATGGCGAAACCCTTCAGGGTGCCAAGGATGTCAGTGAACCAGAGTCGGATGAACTTAACGTCGAGCTCGTTTGCGGAGTGCAAAACATAACTCTTCGCTGCCTGATCTGGGGTCGAATTCATTGAGCCCGTCGTGTGTGGAGGTGCCATACGTGAGGCAGCGGAAGCGCCGTTCCGGGCCACGCGTGTTGCGGTAAATGCGTTGGTCCGGGACCGCAAGCCAAGACGCTGTGCCCTCGCGGGGGCGAACTCTACGTCTGAATCTAGCTAGTGACCGAAGCGGCGAGTATCAGACATTGTGAAACTTTTGTCAAAGTCTGGCGACGACCGTATATACGTATCGCCGCCAGACAAAATGACGAATTTCGACGGGCTTTCACATGTCAGCCGGAAAACGAGTCGGTTTAAACCGTCATCGTCCGTTTGCTGTACTCACGACCAAACTTCGCCGCTTCTTCGTTTCCGCCGATGATCATCGTGCCCTCGTCGATCATCTTCTTTGTGGACTCTTCGATCGTCAAATTTGAGTCGTTCCAGCCACAGAGGAACTTGACGTCGTTCCGGTCGTATGCCGCCTTGATGCGCTGTCGTGCAGCTTCCATCTCAGGATCGTACGGCGGGTCGTGGGCGTCGCCATTACCGAAGGACATGCCCATGTCTCCGGGGCCCCATTCGCCGAATGAAATCCCGGGGATCGCAGCAAGTTCGTCGCAGTTGGCAAGGCACTCCCGGTCTTCGATCTTCAGTCCCAGGATGATCTCGCCGTCAGGGTTCAATGGCCACGGGTCGGCGATCTTGGTGTAGGTGACCGGGTCGACACCCCAGATCTGTGCCGGGAACTGCTGCCCACCGGCTCCGCGCTGGCCCTGAAGCAGGCCCTTGCCTACGCCGATGGTCTGGAATGGGTAGCGCGCCGACTCCACAAAGGCCTGAACCGCGTCCGGCTGTCGCGTGTGCGTGTGAAGGATGCCGTGTGCACCGGTTGAGAGGACGTGGCGAACCTGCCACGCGTTGGCAAACATCTCGGCCTTGGTTCGGCAGTTTGACGGGAGGGTGGTCATGACCGTCGGGGTCCGGTGACCACTACGGGTGGGGCCTGCGTCCGCAAGCCCCTGCATAAAGTTCCGGAGGCCGACCATGTCGAACGGTGCGTGCTCGAAGTCGGCGAGCAGGTAGTCGGCCCAAGTGTCGGACATCTTCTTGCCGTTTTCGTAAGTGAGATCGCCGATGCCTTCGTGGTAAACGGGCTGACCCTGTTCCCACAGTTCGATTACACGATTAATTCTGGGCATTTTTCTGTCCTTCTGAAGACTTCCTGCTAATTGACGCGAAGTTTCGGCAACCTGTGGAATGGCGGGCAGTATGGCTAACGCCCTGAAAACGTCGTCAACATGCCTTCCCGGAGAGGCTTGTCAAATACTTAAACGACCAAAGGCAAGGGCACGTATTACGAGGTAACTGCCTCTACTGGCAATCCAGACCTGTCGTAAGCCAACTCTATCCAGATAACCGCCCAGCCGGGCCACCGGCGCCGATATTAGCGTGTCCATATCGAGCCGCGATCCACGCCCATCGCAAGGCAACTCTATCCAGATAGCCGCCCTACCGGGCTAGGACGGGCTGTAGGCGCCTTTTCTGGCGTCGCTTGTCTGTCGGCAACGCTCCAGGAGAACCTTTTGCGACTTCTCGACGTTCGCAAGCGATCCACCCCATGTTTTAAGCGCCGTTGCGACTAGGGCACGACCGTAAGAGAAAGTGACCTCCCAGGGCGCGCCTTCGTCCGCGATGTTTCGATTGATCGCGTCCAGGTTCATTGTCGCCTCTTCATCGCCCTGACCACCGGACAGGAACGCGATACCCGGCACAGAATCCGGGACGGTCTCCTTCAGGCAGGCGAGCGTGTTCTCCGCTACCTCGGCGGTAGTGGCGCGGTCAGGTGCCTCGTGTCCGGAGATCACCATGTTTGGCTTGAGGATCATGCCGTCAAGTGCGACACCCTGCGCCGAAAGCTCTTCAAAAACCCGATTCAACGAGCGCTTCGTCGCCTTGTAACAGGCGTCTATCGAGTGTGAGCCGTCCATCAGCACCTCTGGCTCAACAATCGGCACGAGCCCGGCTTCCTGTGCGAGCGCTGCGTAGCGCGCAAGGGCGTGGGCATTGACGTTGACGCAGTAGTCGGACGGCGTCTTTTCGCCGATAGACATGACGGCGCGCCATTTGGTGAAGCGTGCGCCCATGTCGTGATACTCGGCAAGCCGTCCACGGAGGCCGTCCAGACCTTCGGTCACTAGCTCTCCGCTGGCTCCTGCCAGGGCGTTCGTTCCTTTGTCGACCTTTATCCCGGCCATAACTCCGGCGTCCGAGAGGATATTGGCCAGGCTTCGACCATCGTCGGCACTCTGGCGAATCGTCTCGTCGTACAAGATTACGCCGCTGACGTACTCGGCAAACCCGTCGGCCGTGAAGATGAGCTGTCGCCAGTCTCGCCGACTTTCGGATGTCGGCTTGACGCCTATGCTCTCAAGTCGACGCGACATCGTCCCGTTACTCTCGTCCGCCGCAAGAATGCCCTTACTTGCGGCTACCAGTTCTTTGGCCGTTACGGCCAGCTTTTCCGTGCCCATAAAACTCCTATGGAGCCGATCCCGGGTTCGAATACGTGAACCTGAAGATGCCTAATCGGCAGTTGGTTCACCTGCGCGCAAAACGCCCCAAAATCGACTCACCGTGCCGTCTGGTTCTGGGCCGGACGGGCACGGGCCTGTAATCTGTGCCAACAAGTTAAATGCTGGACGTTGGCTGGGCAACATCATTTTGACCGCGTGCGGCCGCAATGTGGTCGAGTCGATTTATTGGGGATGTCGGGTGCTTCAAATGATTGAGACGCTGCCCGGAGACGTGGCGGAGTCCAAGGGCAACGCTCTGAGAGAAACTGTTCCAGCTATGGATCGAACGCGTCGTGTGCGTGTTGTAGCAGGCGGTTGCCGGGTATCCGGGAGACCGATTCGGTAGGGAATGAGCGCGTTCTGCAGGCTGCATGAAAGCGCCTCACTCCGGGAAGAACCGTCAAGGGCGGGACGGCGGAAGCTATACAGTCCTT
>CAUZRH010000068.1:0-7411 GCA_963582115.1 Dehalococcoidia bacterium | reverse complement strand
ACTGACCATCAACATCACGGACGAACTCAATCGCACGTGGGGTCGCGAGACCCGGCACGACATGGCTGCGAAGGGCCAGGACGGCACGACGCCGCAGTTGACGGGCAAGTACTCCTAGAGCGCTAACGCCTGTACAAAGTAGAAACGAAAAGGCCCGGACGGTTAACTACCGTCCGGGCCTTTTTAATTTACGAAGCTGTGGGCCATGTCGTCACTGGTGCCTAGTGCGACGGACCAACGTTAACGCCCGTCCAGGTTCTTCGAGAGCCTCAGGACACGGTTATCGGAGCAATACCCTCACAGCGCCACAAGGGCGTATTTCCATACGCCCCTACAACGCCGCGCTCTAGCCCTGATCTACGTCTATCGCCCTGCCCTCTTCGGAGGACTGTCGGATGGCGTCTAGCAGGACGTGTAGCTCAACCGCCACGTCGAAGTCTGGATAGCTGCTGTCTTCGCCCCGGATGCTCTTTGCAAACTGGTCGTACAACTGCCCCACGTTGAACGGAGCACCCTTTGGCATCTCCTCGCTCACATATGTGTGGTGCGCCGGTATGTCGATCTCGGCAAGATCGTTCCCGCCCTGTACGCCTTCAAGCCGCAAACCTCCAACGTTGGTCGATCCGGCCGAGGTCGCTTTTAGCGTGCCCTTTGTGCCGAAAATCTCCAGCGTCAGTCCGCTACCTGCATACGGAATGTTGGACACGTATACCGATGCCGCAGCGCCGTTCTCCAGCGTTGCGTTAACCAGAATCGTATCCGGCGACGTGACATCGACCATCTCGTCGGTATCGACTTCGTGCCACTGCGGCACCTGCGTTGAGAGCTGCGCCGAGACTCGAACAAAGTCTCCGGCTACAAAGCGGAGTGCATCGATCGCATGGCCTGCAGAAATAGTGAGCGTGTTCGCCCCTAGTTCGACATCGCGCTGCCAGGTGCGACCGGAGTCCCGGGTCAGCACGCCGCCGCCGATCTGGCGGAGCGACGCCGACAGGACATCGCCGATGTAACCCGCTTCCACGAGCTCCTTCATGTGCATCACAGCCGGCGCGCCCCGGGACTGTAGCCCTACGATCGCCCGTACGCCCTTTTCCTTGGCCAGTGAGGCCAATTCACGTGCCTCATCGGTCGTCTGTCCAAGCGGCCACTCGGTGAACACGTGCTTGCCGGCCTTGATAACATCCTTTGTGATTTCGTAGTGCGTCGGCACCCTCAGCACCACCGCTGCGGCGTCGATATCAGGGTTCGCCAGCATCTTGTGATAGTCATCGAACGGGATCTTCGCCCCGTACTGACGCGCTGACTCCTCTGCCGTCTCCATTCGGGTCGTACAGGCTCCGGTCAGCTCCCAGTCAACCGCGGCCTGCGAAGCGGGGAGGTGGGCTCGATGCGCCCAGCCAACCGTGGGGCTGGCGCCGATGATTCCTAGGCGTAGTTGGTCCGGCATGATTCACCTGCTCTGTCTATTCTTGGTATCGTTGAATATCGGGTAAGTGCCGAAATCGTGGGCCATCCATTGCGTTGTTCCGCAATGGAAACCGAGTTTTCACCCTGATCCTTATTCATCTATGATGCAAAAAAGAGGCATTCGGTCCCTTAGCCAATTTTGTTCAGGGAAGGGCTAAGAATCTAACGCTCGTCCGTAAATGCGATTGCATCGTCTAATGTAACGCCGATATCGCATTCAACCTAACCTCGCGATCACATCCATGTGTCGCACCTCCAATCCAGAGTTTTGATAGTCTCCGGTCTGCCATGTATATGAAAACATTCTTGCCACTGCTATTGCTGATCGGTGCGATCTCCATCGCCGCATGTGCCAGTTCCGGGGGAAACTCCGGCTACTGGGACATTTCCGATGAAATGATATCGCAACACGCAGCAACCCAGACCACGCTGGGTCCTGGCCCGTCGTTCGATCCAAGTGAAGGCCCGGCAGAGACGGCCATAAACGTCCGACTCGGAGAGCTCAGGATTGCCGCAGCCGAGTTCAACGCTCTTCGCTTCAGGTGGCAGGCTGAGGCGGCCCCGTCCGATCTCTCAGTTCATTACGATCTTGTCACTCAGCTACTTGAAAGCTCCAACTTCGGTATGAGCTACGCCGTTCAGGCCTTTGAAGAGATGAGCCGACAGGTGGAGTTGCCGGCACCGAATACCGATGTGGCGAATGTACTGGTCCGCCAGAGCGAAACGTCCCTTGCCGAGGCCAACGCATTCGCATCAGCGGCTAATCGAGAGAGAGACAGGCTCAACAAGTAAAGACGGGTAGACTTCGACCTCAACGACGGACAATCAAGAGGCCTTGAGGATCTGCCATGCTGGACATCACTATCTCCGGTGGAACTGTAGTCACGCCATCAGGCGCACGGGTGACGGATGTCCACATCGCAGACGGGGTGATCGCTGCAGTCACTATGCCGGGTGCGGAGGGCTTTGAGGCGGCGCTGACGATTGATGCCAGCGGCTTGATTGTCGTGCCGGGCGGTGTGGAGCCTCATGCCCACGTCGGTGGGCCAAGACAACCGGAGCGCTCCGGCGCTGAGGCGGTCTCAAAAGCAGCGATATTTGGCGGCACTACGACGGTGCTGGATTTCGCTACCCAGGTACCCGGTCACGATCTTCTGCACGCGGTCGATGAGGCAGCCGACCGTTGGAACGGCCAGGGCTACACCGATTACGCGTACCACCCGATCTTCGGCCATCGTGCGGACGAAACCGCCATCGCCCAGATCCCCGAGTTGGTGCAGGCCGGAATACCCAGCTTCAAGATTTTCACCACTAGCATCCGCCCCCCAAGCCCGCAGATGGAAGATCGTAAGACCGATTTCGGCCGATTGGGCACGATAATGGAGCAAGTGTCGGCCAACGGCGGGATGCTGCTTGTGCACTCGGAAGACGACGAGATGGTGCACTACAACTACGAGCGCGCCGAGGCCGAGGGTAATTACGAGTGGTGGCACATGAATAAGGTGCACTCTCGTGAATCTGAGGACGTGTCGTTCCGACGTGTCACCCGTCTGGCTGAGTTGAAATCCTGCCCGGTCTACTTCGTCCACGTGAGCGCTATTGAGGGCATCCAAGAAGTCGCGCGGGCCAGGTCTCTGGGTATGCCCGTATACGGCGAGACGCTACACAACTACGCCAGTTTCAGCGCCGCCAACTATCGTGAAGAGAACGGCATGAAGTACCACACTTACCCGTCGCTCAAGGACGAGGCCGACGGCCAGGCTTTGTGGCAGGCGCTGGTCGACGGGAGCCTGTCGACAGTCGCCACGGATCTTGTGTCGACTACATGGGAAGAGAAAATACGTTTCAAGACTGTGGCGGACGTAACCGGCGGCCATAACGGCATCGAGACACGCGTCGGCATCGCTTACACAGAGGGTGTGGCGAACCGTGGCATGACGCTTGAACAGTTCGTTAACATCACGTCAGCCAACGCTGCAAAGATCTTTGGCATGTACCCGCAAAAGGGCGCTATCGCTCCGGGCAGCGACGCCGATATCACGATCATCGACCCGTCCATCAAACGAAAGCTCACGATGGACGATCTCCACCTTGAGGACTACAGCATCTGGGAGGGGTTCGATATCGCAGGCTGGCCGGTAACGACGTTACTCCGGGGCAAGGTTGCGGTGGGCGCTGGCAAGTTGCTCGGCTCGGCCGGGGATGGACAGTTCATAAAGCGGTCGATATCCAGCGAAGTAACGGCGAGGCCGGTTTAGCTAAGTGCTGGCGCGGAGGCCGCTGTCGGTACCACCGGCCTCCGCGCCAGCGCAATCGACAACGCTCCCAGCGCGAGCACCACCGCTATGATTACGAAGGCCACGTCGTATGTCCCGTAGGCATCGAACACTATCCCGGCAATCAGCGGTCCGCTGATCATCGGGATCACCCACGAGATGCTGGTTACCCCGAGGATGCTTCCGAAGTGTCGCATCCCGTAAGCTTCGGCCACTGTGAGCGGAATCATTGCGCCGATCGCGCCGAATCCCATTCCGAAAAATGCGATAACAAACCACACTGCGACCGACCCACCGGCAGCGATGAGCAACAGTAGCCCGATCGATTGAATGGCCAGGGCTATCGACATCGCCCAGCGGGCCGTGATCTTCTCGCTGAGTGGACCAAAGGTGAGTTTGCTAAGGATTCCGAATCCGGCCAGCACCATGACGCCTGACACCGCGGCGCTGCTCGATATGCCTTCCGATTCGAGATGCGGGATCAACTGTGTAAGAAAGGCGCTGGACGCCATCTTCGGTGTCGCGTGGCCGGCCGCCAGGAAGTAATACGACTTCATCCGCAACACATCTCTCAGTGCGTAACCAACTGAGGTATCTGACGCATCGCCCTCACCGGCCGGAGGCGTCCAACGTTTACCGCGAGCGGCGGCGACATCGCTCTGTCTATCACGCACGAACGCCAGAACCAGGACCACGACGAACAAAAGTATCACGCCAAATACCACGTATCCAAAGCGCCAGCCAGATGCCCCCACGACCAGCGTCGCCAGAGACACCATCGCCAGCCCGCCAATGTTCTCCCCTGCCAACACAAAGCCCATCATCCTGCCACGTATCCCGGAGAACCAGATCGAGATGAGTCGTCCGGTCGGCATCACCATAGCCCCGGGCAGTCCCAGATAGAGGAGCAGGCTTCCGGTGTAGAAATGCCACAGCTCCGTCATTCCCGCGATAGTGAAAAACCCAGCGATGACGAGTAACAGCGATCCAGCCATCACCGGGCGCGAACCGAACCTATCGAGCAAACGCCCTATCAATGGCGAAATCAGGGCCGACGCAATCCCAAAGGTCAGGGCGGTATTTATCTGCGTCCGAGACCAGCCAAAATAGTCTTCAAGCGGACCGATAAACACGCCGAACGCGTAGTTGACCATTCCGATGGTAAGGCCGGCCGAGAGCGACGCGGTGAGCGCAATCGGCCAGCCGTCATACAGGCCGCTTCTTCTTACCGAGGCAGCCGTAACGGCGTCCGAGGACGATCTGGACATTACCTGCCGTCCACCGTCATACGGTCGTGCCGGGTGCAGAAGGCCGTCGCGCCAGCGCCATCGATACCGCACCCAGCGCGAACATCACCGACATGATGGCGAAAGCGACGTCATATGTTCCGTAGGCGTCAAAGATCAGTCCAGCCATGAGTGGTCCTATCACCATCGGGATCACGCCGACCATGCTGGTTACGCCGAGGAGGGTGCCGAAGTGGCGCATCCCGTACGCCTCGGCGACGGTAAGGGGTATCAGCGCACCCATCGCACCGAACCCCATGGCGTAAAAGGCGATTACAAACCAAACGGCGCTTGACCCGCCAACGACGATCAGAAGCACCAGGCCCACAGCCTGAATGGCTAGGCTGATAGACATCGCCCACCGGGCCGTTATCGACTCGCTAAGTCGGCCAAATATGAGCTTGCTTAAGATGCCAAAGACGGCGAGTAACATCACGCCTGTGGATGCAGCTCCGCTTGAAATGCCCTGTGATTCAAGGTGCGGAATCAGCTGCGTCAGGACGACGGCGTAAGAGAAGGTCGGGATGGCATGTCCTATCGCAAGAAAGTAGAACGCCTTCATGTGCAGGACTTCTCGAAGTGAGTAGCCGACCGCAGATCCCGGTCCGTCGGCCTCGCTGGCCGCAGGCGCCCAGCGTTTGTCCCGCGCCGCGGCTACATCGCTTTGCCGATCCTTGATAAAGAATACGACCAGCACGATGATCGCCAGAATGATCACGCCGAATGTGACGTAGCCCCATCTCCAGCCAGCGGTGCCCACAACAAGTGCCGCCAGGGGAACCATCGTCAAGCCGCCCAGGTTGTTCCCGGCGGTGACGAATCCCATCATCCGGCCACGAGTCCCGGCGAACCAAAACGAGATAAGCCGCCCGCTTGGCAGCATTGTTGCACCCGGCAATCCCAGGTAAAGCAGAAGACTGGCGGCGTAGAAATGCCAGAGCGAAGTCATGCCGGCGTAGATGAAAAAGCCGACAGCGACCAGTACGAGCGAGCCGACCATCACCGGCATCGAGCCAAAGCGGTCTATCCACCGCCCGACCAGAGGCGAGATCAACGCCGATGCGACTCCAAAGGTCAGAGCGGTGTTGATCTCCGTACGAGTCCAGCCGTATTGACTTTCCAGCGGCTCGATGAAGACGCCGAAAGCGTAGTTGGACGTGCCGATGGTGATACCGCTGGCCATCGACGCGATCAGCGCTATGTACCAGCCGTTGTACAGACCGCGTCGCTTTACCGGCGCCGCGGTTGAGGCGTCCGGGGATGAGCCTTCTTCAGGTGCTACTGACATTGAGCGGTCGACCAGAACCCGTTAGTCAGCACGAACCGCCAGTTGTCGTTCTACTTCGCCCAACGCCTCGTCTATCCCAGTAACAATCTCGTCCACCTCTCCGCGCGTGATGCACAGCGGCGGGCCCATCGTGATCGACGTATCGGACGGCCTCAGAATCAGGGAACGCTTCTCGAACTCGCCGATCAGACGTTCGCCCACTTTCGCCGCCTTCGGAAACGGCTCTTTGGTGTCCCTGTCCTTGACCAGATCAAGACCGACAAGCAGGCCAAGCCCGCTTACGTTTCCGATCATCGGGTGTCGGGGCTGAAGTTCATGAAGTTGGTCCAGGAAATACGCGCCCATCTCGGCGGAGTTCTGCACCATCCGCTCGTTCTCAAGGATCTCGATGTTCTTGAGCGACGCGGCCGCAGGAACCGGGTGTCCGGCAAAGGTCAGTACGTGCTGAAGGAATCGACTGTCGTCACCTCCAGCGAAAGCGTCTGAAATCGTTTCTCGTGCGATGCTCGCACCGAGTGGCATGTAGCTGGATACGATGCCCTTGGCGACCGACATCAGGTCTGGCACCACACCCCAGTGCTCCACCGCAAACATCTTGCCGGTACGTCCAAACCCGGTTATCACTTCGTCGGCGATAAGCATCACGCCGTAGCGATCGCATATCTCCCTCAGCCGGGGCCAGTACTCGTCGCCGGGGACGGCCACCGACGCCGGAACGCTGACCGGCTCTGCGATCATCGCAGCGACCGACTGCGGTCCATGGAACAGAATGGCGTCCTCAACGGCCTTCGCACAGAGTTCGGCACACTCTGAGGGCGTCTGGCCGCCAAACTCGCATCGATACGGGTTAGGTTGCGGAACGTAGATCATGCCGGGGTACTCCGGCCCGTAATCGGAGCGCGTGCTCCCGGTCACAGGGCCTCCGAGCCATGTCGTCAGCCCGAGCGCTCCGTGATATGACGCCTTGCGGCTGATGATTTTGTAGCGACCCGGTTCACCCATGCGTTGCTGATATGCCCGGGCGATCTTGATCGAAGTCTCGTTCGCCTCGGAGCCTCCGCTCACGAAGAACGAGCGTGACAGGTCGCCCGGCG
>CAUZRH010000067.1:0-7598 GCA_963582115.1 Dehalococcoidia bacterium | reverse complement strand
TCGGATATTACGTCGTCGACCGACTTCACCTCTCCAAGCAACAATTCCTGTGACCCGATAGACCCGGCGACAGATCGGCTCTCCTCCATACTCATCAAGATTCGACCTTTGGTCAGTTCTTTTGCCTTATGGAACTCGTCTTCCGTCACCCCATCGCGAAGTTTGACCACCTCGTCCATGATGACTTTGATGGCCTCCACCGCACGCTCAGGGTCCACACCGGACGATACCTGGAATGATCCGGCGTCGCTGTAATGAGCTGGACCTGCGTGGATTGAGTACGCCAGTCCTCGCTTCTCTCGAACCTCTTCAAACAGTCGACTGCTCATCGACCCGCCGAAGATGGTGGATAACAGTCGAAGCGCATATCGATCGTCGTCGTTCGCTGAAATGCCGTGGAGGCCAAGCGAAATATGCGCCTGCTCGGTGTCGCGATGCTGGAGCTTAAGGCTGGGACCGCTGAGGTTGTCCACGAAGGGAAACATGGGTGCCGGAGTACCGTCATGAAAGCCATCCATGAGTTCGGCAACATCTGCGACTATCTGTTCATGGGGCAGGGCACCAGCCACTGAGATGATCGTGTTGCTGGCGACATACTGAGTCCGCAGGTATTCCTTCAGAGATTCGGTGCTGACCGCCTGGACGGAGTCGACGCTACCTGCGATGTCCCGACCAAGGGGCTGAGACGGGAACAGCAGTTCGTCCATCATCATGTCGACGGTCGCCTCGGGCGAATCGTGTGACGCCCTGATCTCCTCGAATACGACCTTTTTCTCTTTTTCTATATCCTCTTCCCTGAAAAGGGGATCCTGGATCATATCCAGGAGTACATCAAGGCCCTCTTTGTAGTGGGTCAGTGCGATCTTGCACCAGTAGCCTGTGGCCTCACGATCGGTGTAGGCGTTAAGGATTCCGCCAACGCCCTCAATAGTCTCGGCGATTTCCTTTGGAGTGGGACGTTTAGTTGTCCCTTTGAACAAAAGGTGCTCAAAAAGGTGAGAAGAGCCCGCAAGTTCATCGGTCTCGTAACGGGACCCTGCGCCAAAAAGGACCTGGACGCTCACGGCACCCGTGTGAGGCATGTTGCTGGTTAATACTCGGACCCCGGTATCGAGAACCGTCCGTTCGAATGGCGGCTGTATGGAACCAGTTTCAGGCATCAAGACTCCAGTAATGAGTTGGTGGCGTGAGTCGGTTCAGGCAATTACTGACAGACTCACGGGAATATGCGGGGAAGTCCTAACGTTAGGCCCGGGTGGCAGCCGGGTCAATGGATGTTCACTGTTGCTATTCTGCCCGCAGTGCCGGTAGTGCGTCCGAGTCAATAAGAGGGACGTAGAACCTCAGCGAGACCGTTCAATTTGAGTTAACGCCAGTCAGATTTCCGGATATTCCTGGTATTTATGGGTCAAATGAATGACAGGCCCGGTGCCTCGCGAGTCCGAACGCTTTTAAAATCCACCGTTATGCAATCAACTTCCCCGGGTGAACAAGAGGCTCCACCGGTCGCGGTGGCGTCGTCGCGCCCGGCTGAAGTGCCTTCAGACCCGAAAAATTCTCGCCCAGGTCTCTCAAACCGCAGGACAGCCTGGCTCCTGGGTCTCATTCTGTTGCTCTCCCTGGGACTGCGCCTCTACGGAATCGATTGGGATGATGGCGGCCTGTTCCATCCCGATGAGCGGGCGATCCTGATGCAGACGGAGGGGATCGATTTCCCATCTTCCGGCGAGATCGGCGACCTCTTCTCGGCAGAGGACAGCCCTCTTAATCCGGGTTGGTTCAACTACGGAAGCCTGCCGCTATATCTGTTGCGCACCACGCAGGCGGTGGCATCGCCGGTGACCGACTGGGACCTGTTCTATCTCCGGATGCCGGGCCGTACGATTTCCGCACTGGCGGATACGATCACCATCCTGCTGGTATTCGCACTCGGCGCACGTTGGTACGGTCGGCGGGTCGGCTTGCTGGCGGCTGCTCTTTCTGCACTTGCCGTCATCCACATCCAGATGAGCCATTTCTTCGCGGTCGACACGATTCTCGCCATGTTCATCATGGCGACGCTTCTGGCGTCCGTGAAACTCGCGTATTCGGGCCAGTACCGGTATGCGCTACTGGCGGGAGTGCTGACCGGGTTGGCTATCGGCACAAAGGCGTCCGCTGATGTGCTGGGATCGGCGCTGTTTGTAGCACTTATGATCGCAGCGTTCTCCGCTCCGGGCGATCGATTTTCGTTCGCCGACTTCAGTTGGCACAGGTGGCAACGTTTCATCATCGGTTCGTTGATGACCGGCATCGGGTTATCGGTTGCGCTGATCTTTGCGCAGCCCTACATGTTTATAGACTTCGACCAGTTCTGGGCCGACTTCACCCGTGAGGGAGAGATGGTGCGCCGCATCGTTGATTTTCCTTACACGAGGCAGTACGAAGATACACCACGTTTCCTTTATCAGGCCTGGCAGCTCGGTACATGGGGCCTTGGCCCGGTACTCGGCCTCGCCGTCTGGGTGGGATTTGGCGCCGGACTTATAGCTGCATGGCGCTCCCGGCGCAAAGTAGATCTGATCGTCCTGGCGTGGCTGGTGCCGTATCTGGCGATCATCGGTTGGTTCGACGTCAAGTTCCTGCGCTACATGCTGCCCGCAACGCCGCTCTTGATCATCTACGGAAGCAGGTCGGCATGGTGGCTGGTTGATGCGATACGCGCACTGGGTGGATCACGCCGGTTCGCTGCTCCCGTCGTGGTAGGCATCCTCCTTGTATTCACCGCCCATTACGCATTTGCCTTTGAGTCGATCTATTCCCGACCGCACCCTGCCCAGGAAGGATCCGACTGGTTCAAGGCCAACGTGCCATCGGGTTCCACCGTCCTCAAGGAGCACTGGGACGAGGGCTTGCCGGACATGTACCAGTACGACGTGCGCGACCTCCCGCTTTACGATCACGACACGTTATCCAAGCTGAATGAGATATCGGCCTCGCTCGCAGAAGCTGACTACATTGTTATATTCAGCAACCGGCTTTACGGGACGATTCCCCGGCTACCAGAGCGTTATCCGATATCCTCCGTCTACTACGAGAAGCTGTTTGCTGGCGAGCTCGGTTATGACCTTGCGTACACGAACAACCGGGAAGCCTCGTTCCTGGGAATTACCTACAGCGCGGATCGACTGGCGCGCGTCGATCTGCCAGTGCCCTCCGGTTTCGATGATCCCGGAGGTCTGAACGTCTCTTTCGGCTGGGCCGATGAGAGCTTCACCGTTTACGACCAGACCCGCCCGCTGGTGTTCCGTAACACCGGGCTGTTATCGGCAGAACAGGTAGAGCGCGTCATCCAACAACAGGTCGTCCTTGACGGTCGGGTGATAGGGCAGACCGTCGGGCTCCAACTTACCGACGACGAACGCGCCACACAGGTCGCCGGGGGAACACTATCCGGCATCGTGGACCTTGACCGAGATACAGCCGGTTGGTCGTGGATCGTGTGGCTTCTTACGATTCAGGTGCTGGGGTTGGTCGCACTGCCGATCGGATACGTACTGTTCCGCCCATTTCCGAACAGGGGATACCTACTACACAAACCGCTTGGGCTGCTCCTGGTTGCGTTCGTAGCGTGGTTCATGGCCAGCGTTGGTATCGCAGATTTCAGTCGTGGCTCGGTCGTTCTCGCTATAGCTATATGGGCCGGAATTTCGGGCGTAGTCGGCTGGAATCTTCGATCAGAGATATCGGCGTTCCTGCGCTCCCGATCGCGAATGGTGCTGAGCATGGAGGCCCTGTTCCTTGCGGCGTTCATCGTCTTCCTCCTGATACGCATCGCCAACCCCGATCTCTGGCATCCGTGGCGGGGAGGCGAGAAGCCCATGGACTTCGCCTACCTGAACGCCGTAACTCGATCGACCGTCATGCCGCCTTACGATCCCTGGTACGCCGGGGGGTACCTGAACTACTACTACTTCGGCCAGTTCATCGTGGCGACGATGATCCGGCTCACCGGCATCGTACCGGCGGTCGCATACAACCTTGCAACCCCGATGCTGTTCGCCATGACGGTCGGCGGCGCATACACCGTGGTGCACGGGCTGGTTGAACGAGCGCAACTTCGGCCTGGTGTTGTGAAAAAGGGCGCCGCATCGGCCGTAATCGCAGGTCTGATCGGGGCGCTGTTCGTGACCGTCATCGGGAACATGGACGGCTTTTTCCAGGTGTGGTCGGGGGCTCATCGCGCCCTGGATGGCCAACCGTTCGGGGATTTCGATTTCTGGCGAAGCTCCCGGATGTACGCATGGGATTCGGGCGGGAATGAGATCACGGAGTTCCCGTTCTTCTCGTTCCTGCTCGCTGATCTGCACGCCCACATGATCGCTCTGCCATTTGTGTTGCTGACACTGGGACTGGCCATATCGGCGTTCCTGCGAGCTACATCAGCGCCAAGAGGAACGCCGCTTGCGACCATCTCAGGGTTGGCGGCGCTTGGACTAAGCCTCGGCGCGCTCAGGGTTATAAACGCTTGGGACTTCCCGACTGCGATGGGGCTGGCAGCGATTGCGCTCATAGCAGGGGAGTTGCTGTCACGACGAGGAAGCATCAGTCAGCGGCTGGCCCGTGGTGCGGGCAAAACGGTGTTTGTGGGTGTATTGAGCCTTGTCCTGTTCCTGCCGTTCCATCAGCGCTACGAGGTAGTGGCTGGACTGGACCGTAATGACATCCTCAGTCCACTGTGGCGGTACCTGACTATCTACGGGATTTTCCTTCTGGGAATTGCTGCGTATCTGGCCGTGGAGATGCGTCATGTAATCAGGTCCGGTCAGTTGGTCGACATAGCGCCTTCTTGGATGCGAAATGCTCCAGCGAACACGGCGGCGGTCATTGTTCTATTCACGGCGGTAATGACTGTTGTCGTAGCCTCAGGTCAGGCGACTCTGGCGTTTACGCTGATCGGCGTCGGACTCTTGACGCTCATGTGGTTGCTTGCTCTGCATCGGCGTGTGGCTGATCGCATGGAGCTGGGAATCGCGACCTCCATAGCGGCAGTGGCGCTTGGATTAGGGGCCTTCCCTGAACTGTTCTCTGTGAAGGACGACATCGTCCGGCAGAACACGGTCTTTAAGTTCTACATCCAGGCGTGGGTGCTATTTGGTGTCGCCAGCGCGTACCTGTTGTGGCGACTCTGGGCCTTTGGTGAAACCGCGTTTTCTGGACTCGGATATCTAACTTGGCCACGCGTCCGGGTGATCGGCTTCGTGGCGTTCGCTCTGATGTTGGCGATTGGTTTGATCTACCCGGTGATGGCGACTCCGGTCCGGGTGGACGACCAGTTCAATACCGATAGCTCTGGCCTTGATGGTTCAAGTTTCATGGCCGACGCCGTGTACTTTGAGCCGGAAGGACCGCTCACGCTGGGGCACGATCTAAAGGCAATCCGGTGGCTGGAGAAGAACGTAGAAGGGTCGCCAACCATCGTAGAAGGACTGTCTGACCAGTACCGCTGGGGAAACCGTATTTCTATCTACACGGGCCTTCCGTCGGTGATTGGCTGGGACTGGCACCAGAGGCAACAGCGGCCGGAGTTCGCAGGAGAGGTCACACGTCGACGTATCGAAGTTAATAACTTCTTCGACACGCCTGACATGCCAGGTGCAGTGAAGCTACTAAGGAAGTACGACGTGAGGTACGTTTACGTCGGAGAGATGGAGCGCACGCACTATCTCGAGCCCGGTATATCCAAGTTTGACCAGATGGAGAGTTACGGTCTGAATGCCGTTTACCGGGATGGTCCGGTCGTCATATACGAGTTCGTCGATCCAGATGCTACCGTAGTCAGCCGATAAACACGGTTTGCACTAATAACCATGTTCACGAAAACGCTAAATCCGAAACGCACCGGGCTGCAAGTATTGATCGTATCTGTGATCGTCAGTGCAGCGCTGGCGAGCTTTTCACTGATTCGTGGAGAGTTCAGCGAGACGGACTGGAAGATACTAGAAACCGCTCTATCGGTAGCAGCCGCAAGTGTCCTAACCCTGGCCAACGGGATGGCCATCGAACGGGAACACGGTCGTTTGCTGGCTATGCCTGGAATCGTCGTATCGATCGCAGGATTTGCCTTGCTGATCTTCACGATATGGAACGATTTCGACTTTGATGGCGCAACAAAATTGTCAGTCAGCGCCATCATAGCGAGCGTCATGTTGACGCATTGGACGCTTGTGTCGATAGTCCGCATCCCGGCTAACCATCGTTGGGTTCAGGTAATTGCTTACCCTCTGAGTGGGTTACTAGCGGCCTTTTTGATCTCGTCGATCTGGGCAGAGATAGAGGGCGGTGTGATTGGGCAGCTTGTGGGAGTAGTCGCGATCATGGCTATTGCGACCACGATCCTCCTGCCCATACTCCAGCGGCTCTCGTCTTCGGAAGACGGGACAACAAGAGGAACGCTGCGCGTCAGCTACTGCCCCTACTGCGGACACCGGATGGACGCGCTACATGGGCGGATTACATGTCCTTCATGCAACACCGCGTTTAGGATCCGCTCCGCTTAGAACGTTCATACTAGCCGACGGCCTCCGACACGATCAGCCCATAATCGCCATCGTGCCGCCGGTAGATCACGCTTATGGCGCTACCGGCGGAGTTCTGGAAGACAAAGAAGCTGTGGGCAAGCAGTTCCACCCGTCTTCAAGCTTCTTCCACCGACATCGGGGACATCTCGTGCGTCTTAGTGGGAACGATGCGTCCGTCTTCAAGCTCCGACACCGTTTCCTCGTCAGAGGCGTCCGCTGCAACCGCGTTGTCGTTCTCTGGAGATGCCTCGGTGGGCGTCAGCTCCTAGAGAACGACGGTCTCCCATTACGCCAGACTAGTCCGTCGTTTTGAATGACCTGTCCTGTAACGACGAATCTGACGGGAAAGGATGTCTGAAAGTGTTTATGGCGGCGTACAGATCTTCAGCTCGCTCTTCAGCCCTGAGGACCGCTCCACCCTTTAGTGTTTCCGTAACCTCAGCCACGAACCTATATGATGCCGCCTTTGTGTCCTCTTTGCGTAGGACGAGTCGTAAAGGCACCTCCTACGCAAGCGATTTGCCACCCTTGCGAGACGCTTCTCTGCGTACTCGTTTATGGCGGTGCTAGACGTCAGGTTCTAGGTGGTGACTGATCGATGATGTCGCAACAACCGGAAGCACGATCAACAGCGCAGCGCAAACATTATTAGACAGGGGTGCATGGGGAGTGTTGGCGCTTGTTCTGGCTCGGGAACTTTAACCCGTAAGCATTTACAGATTTCCAGGAGATCCAGACCATATTTCAGGTAGGATGCCGGGCGTGACTTCTCCAATCCGAGCCGTCTTCTTCGACCTGTACGACACCCTCATCGGTTTCGACCCGCCCCGAGAGGTGGTCCAATCACGCGCTATGAACCCATTCGGGTTTGCAGTCGACAAAGAGGGTGTTGATGCCGGCTACAAACTTGCGGATGCACTGATGGCGGAGCAGACAGCGCAAGCACCGCTCAGCGCTCTTTCTGCAGAAGAGCAGTCAGACTTCTTTTCGCGTTATGAACAGCTGGTTCTAAGAGGCGCGGGCCATGTAGTTGATCTC
>CAUZRH010000066.1:0-7633 GCA_963582115.1 Dehalococcoidia bacterium | reverse complement strand
CACCCGCGCCTTTACGCCGAACCGGCCATGGCGGTCGCAGTTGCGCCAGACCTGGGCGGTTATGCCGGAGCGCAGATCGACACCTCGGACCCACTTGCCCTGTTCAACCATGATCGGGACATCAAATCCGCACAGGCACCCGTGGCACAGGCCGAAGACACAGGACCAGACCTCACCGGACCCGATGGTTCTATCGGGTTCCCGGCTCCAATCCAGGGAACGATCGTCAGCGTCCACGTATCAGAGGGCAACACAGTCAGCCGTGGCGACCAGCTTGTCGTCATCGAATCGATGAAGCTGTTTCACGTCATAAAGGCGGAACAAAGCGGGATTATTCGACGGGTGACGATGGCCGAAGGTGACACAGTTCGCCAGGGCTATCCGTTGGTGTTCGTGGAACTTATCGGCGACGCTGATGACTCAAGCGAGATCATGGACGCGATCGACCCCGATTTCATTCGACCTGACCTTGAACTTTTGTACGAGCGTCGTGCCTTCACCCTGGACGAGAACCGACCAGACGCCGTCGAACGACGCCGAAGGTTTGGATATCGGACTGCCCGAGAGAATATCGACGATCTCGTTGATGAAGGTTCGTTTGTCGAGTTCGGTCCCATCGTCGTGGCCGCACAGCGTGCCCGTCGGTCTGAGGAATGGCTCAGGGAGAAGACGCCTGCCGACGGCATGGTCCTGGGTCTGGCACACGTCAACGGCGACCGGTTCCCGGAAACCCAGTCCCGCGTAATCGCGATGTCGTACGACTACACCGTATTAGCCGGAACGCAGGGGACCCGCAACCACTACAAACAGGACCGGATGTTTGACCTAGCGCAACGGCACCAGATCCCGGTCATCGCGTTCATGGAGGGAGGGGGCGGTCGGCCCGGCGACACGGATGGCAAGGGCGGCGTCGCCATGGACACCAAGACCTTCACCGACTGGGCCCAGCTCAGCGGACTCGTTCCGCTGGTCGGCATCACAAACGGACGCTGCTTCGCCGGAAACACGGTGTTGCTTGCTTGCTGTGACGTGATCATCGCCACGGAGGGCTCCACCGTAGGCATGGGCGGCCCGGCCATGATCGAGGGCGGCGGCGTAGGCATTTACACGCCTGAAGAAGTGGGACCGATGTCGTTCCAGGTGCCGAACGGTGTGATCGATATCCTCGTAAAAGACGAGGCAGAAGCGGTCGCCACCGCCAAGAAGTATGTCTCGTACTTCCAGGGACCGACGGACGACTGGGAAGCCAACGACCAGCGCCTCCTGAGGCACGTGGTCCCGGAGAACCGCGTGATCTCCTACGACATGCGTGAGGCGATCGAGATCATCGCCGACAAGGACTCCGTTCTGGAGATCCGTAAAGCGTTCGGTATCGGCATCATCACGGCGTTCATACGCGTCGAAGGTAAGCCGATGGGGCTGATCGCAAACAATCCGCACCATCTTGGCGGCGCGGTCGACAGCGATGCCGCCGACAAGGGAGCACGATTCCTCCAGCTATGTGACGCATTCGACCTACCCGTGGTCAGCCTCATGGACTGTCCCGGCATCATGGTCGGTCCCGAAGTTGAGCGCACGGCTCTCGTACGGCACGCAGCCCGGCTCTTCACGACCGGCGCAAACATGACTGTCCCGATGTTCGGACTCATTCTCCGCAAAGCTTACGGGCTTGGGGTGCAGGCGATGTGCGGCGGCAGCTCGATGTTCCCGACCTTCATGGCGGCATGGCCGACGGCCGAGTTCGCCGGTATGAATATCGAGGGCATGGTCAAGCTCGGATATCGACAGGAACTGATGGATATCGAGGACCCGGACGAGCGCAAGAAGTTCTACGACGATATGGTCGCCGAGCGGTACGAAAAGGCGAAAGCGATCTACGCCGGGACCTTCTTCGGCATCGACGACGTGATCGACCCCGCAGAGTCTCGCCGATGGATTGTCGCCGGCATGGCAGCACAGCCGCCGGTGGAGCCACGTAAGGGCAAGAAGAAGTCCTACATCGACACCTGGTGAACCCCAGAGGGGTGGCTATTTTGGGGTGCTCGCCTGCTGAACGATGTAGGGGCGGAGCTTGCTGTCCTACGCTCAGATCATGTCCGCCTGACGGCGGATCACCTTCACCCCATCCCTCTCCCGGAATAGGAGGCTTTACGGGGCTCGTTTCCGTCGTCGTCAAACGGGACATCGAAGTTGATCCGGCCACTCACCTCGATGTGATCGGGGTAGGCCACGAGGGTAGCGTGGAGCTTCTTCAGCCAGCGTCCCAGCTCTCGTGTCACCTGCTGTTTGGCAAGCTGTTCTGTGGGGACCAGTCCGGACTTTCGGAGCTCGATAAGCTCGTCGCTCTCAGCGCAATAAATCTCGAAGTTGAAGTCAGTCATTGCGAGGCCGTTCTCCTCCCGCCAGGTGGCAATCTCGGACCACCGGTCGGCTCCCGTCTCGTAGCGGTGGAGCTCTTCACGGGCCAGGGCCAACTCTGCCAGACGGTCCCCACCAACTGCGTCTCTCCGTACGTCTAGACGTTCCTTTTCGGCAATGACGAGTTGGGAACGCCTTCGTTCTACTTCTTCCGTTCCCAACTCGTCATTGACCCATCTGGGTCAGACGATCCAAGGATAATCTGTCGTCTTGTCACCTGAGGTGCCAGGATCACAAACTCGCTTCCATCTGGGCGTACAAGATTGGGCAGTGGCGGAGCGAGACTCCCACGCAGGCCTAAGCCGCAATCCACTCGGGCATACTGGGGTCGATTCGGCGAACGAGTCTAAAACGTCCGGTCCGGCTCCTCGCCGATGATTCGCTCCGATTCCAGGTTGTCGAGCTGCTCATTGCTCAGGTCAAGCAGTCCGGCCAGTATTTCCCGCGAGTGCTGACCAAGCGTCGGGGCCGGGGAATCGATCTTGAACGGCTCTTCACTGGTCCGGTAAGGCGTGATCGGGTGCGGCACCAGACCTGCGTACTCGCGCTCCATCCATTGCCAGTAGTCACGTTTCTCAAACGCGGGATGGGTTAGAAGGTCCGGCGAACCAAGAACCGGCGCCGCCGGGATTCCGAATCCCTGTAGTTGCGATGCCAGTTGTTCACGATCGCGAGTCCGAGTCCAGGCCGAGATCTTCTCGTCGATGAGATCGTGCTCCGCCCAGCGAGCCTCCAGCGTATTGAATCTGGCGCTCTGAAGTTCCGAGTCTCCAGTAGCAGCCGCAAACCGCGACCACGCTTCATCGTCTTCGATCGTGACCGTCAGCCACATCTCGTCGCCTGCGCATGGGTAGACACCCCGGGGAGCGACCTGCGGGTCACGACTGCCGTATCGATCCGGGGTCTTGTTTAGGAGCACCTGTGAGGCGACGCCATGCAGCGCAAGCGATGTGCTGGCCTCGACATGCGATATGTCCAGGTGCTGCCCCTCTCCGGTCCGTTGGGCGTGAAGAATGGCGATAAGCACGCCCGCTAGGCCGTGGAGGCCGGCGACAGGGTCTCCCAAGGCCACGTGTGTCATTGCCGGCGGGTCTTCCGGTCGTCCCTGAAGATGCGGCAACCCGGACGCTTGCTCCACCGTCGATCCATAAGCCCGAAAAAAGTGCCAGGGACCGCCCGCGCCAAACGGCGGCATGGACAACATCACGAGCTGAGGATTGGCCTCTCTGAGTACAGGTTCGTCCAGTTCAAGTTTGGGCAGCACACCGGCGGAGTAGTTCTGAATAACGACGTCCGAGACGGCGACCAGATCCTTGAGCAGTTGCTTGCCCCGGGGGTCCACCAGGTTCAGGGTCACTCCCCGTTTATTGCGGTTCATGACGTTGAAGTTTGGAGCCTTCTCGTACAGACGCTGAGCAACACGCTCTGCCGACACGTCCCAGTCCCGCCACCAGTCGAAGTACTGGCGTGACTCCACCTTGATGACCTCAGCCCCTACATCGGCGAGGTTGCGTGCGCAGAGCGGACCCGCCCAGCCCATCGAAAGGTCGATCACCCTCAGTCCGCGCAGAAGATCGGGTCGAAGGACCGGTTCTTTTACAGGGTTGGGTTTGGCGGATCGCACCGCCACCCCTTTGCTATTTGTCGGGTGGGCCGTGGCCGATCCGATGGGCTGATGCTCGCCCAGCGTCGCAACCTTCCCGTCTTTTCTGGCAGGCGTGTTGTGTAATCTAAACGGCTGGCCCGGGACCTCCAGTTTCCGGCCACCGGGGAGGGTGATCTCCCGAAATGCATCTACAGCGCGCAGTTGTGCACTGCTGAACAGGTCGGCCATCGTGGGAACCAGCGCCAGTGGGACACGTAGCCTCTGGCCCTCAAGAAACCAGTACTCGGCCGATTTCTTCTTAAGCGCAGGTACCAGAGCATCGTCGATCTGCTGTGCGCCCATGATGCGATTGGCGGCGACGTCGAACTCGGGTATCGCTGAAAGCTCTTCGGTTCCGATCATGGTGCAGAAGCTGTGCCACTGCGCTGGTGTAAGCGCCGTCACTCCAAGCCAGCCTTCACTTGTTTCGTATATCGACGCCGGGTACGTGGGATAGAACCGGTTTATACCGAGTCGATTGGGTCGATCAGGAAGGCTTACGGGAGGGTTCGCCGCTATCGAGGCGCCGGTCGATTCTTTGAGCGCCATCGCTGTCTCAAAGAGCGACAGGTCGATATGTGCAGCCTCAACTCGCTGACCGAGAACGCTGGAAATGAGATGCACCGCTGTTGCTGAAAACGCGTTCATTCCGCCCAGTATCTGAACCGGGTATCCGCTCATGAGGAGCGGCAGGCCTTCTGTCGGGCCGAAGTTGATGACCTGACTGATCATTGAAAGGACGCTCTGGTCGTTGCCCGGCTTTCCGGCCATATCGCCGGTCTGGCCCCACCATGTGAGCGAGGTAAGGATCACGTCCGGGGAGACAGCTTTTAGTACGTCGAACCCGATCCCAAGGCCGGCCAGTGTTCCGGGTTTTTCCGACTCCAGAACAACGTCTGCCGTCTTCACCCACTCAAGCAGTTCTGCGTGTTGCGCGGAGTCAGTTATATCGAGCACTAACGACTCTTTGTTGGGGCTGAGAAGCGCGTGGATGCCGCTGTTATCCGGGGCTTTGAGATCCGGGTCAAATGGCGCTAGCCCACGAGTAGCGTGCCCACTGTCCGGATTTTCTACGTTGATAACGCGGGCGCCAAAGTCAGCGAACACCCTCGCACATGCCGCAGTGGCTATCGAGCCAGAAAGATCGAGGATGGTGTAATCGGAAAGAGGGAGGGTCATTCGAATCCAGAAGTTTCGGTTGCCCGTGAGGTGATAAATATTTATTTGAGTGCAGCCTAAACGAATTAGAAGAATATCTGGTTATCCATCCGGCACCTCACTTGATCAAACTTGAAGAAGCATGTCCCTCTCGTGGAGCGCATAGCGCGTCTCCTCGACGGTTGTTCGAGTGGGTCCGTGCCGGTACTGACTCACGTTGAATCCTCATGGTAGATTCGGCCTCGATCAAGAATATAAAGGGGATATATGGCCTACTCAATCGCTTGCGCCGACGCCGGGATGGATTGTCCGGCTTTATTCACGACAGAAGACCGAGATGAACTCATCGAGCACGCAGTCGCCCACGAGAAAGCTGCACACCCGGAAGTAGAGTGAACGACGCGACCATGGCACTGGTCGATTCTCTGATCAAAACCGTCTAAGGACGGGCTAAAACCGGGATTACCGATGATCAGAAGTCGGCATACTCAAGTGCATAACATCTTCAAGGCCCGTTCCAGCGTTATTGGCGCTGTGACGGGCCTTGCTGTGTAACAGGGGCTAGCGAACCCAGTTGCTTAAAGAGAGCTTTTCGGACAACAAACGACTATAAAAGCACGGTCAAACACTTCTCATGGTCGGCGGTATCGAGTCGAACATCACGTCCACCGGGGCGTCCTGCCCGGTCCAGAGTTTGAACCCTTCAGCACCCTGGTAGATCAACATCGACAGCCCACCGGCAATGGTCGCTCCGGCATCCTCGGCGGCCTCCAGAAACGGTGTCATCGGCGGTACGTACACGGCGTCGTAACAAACGGAGTTGCCGGAAATTAGCTCCGGCGGTATCGGTGATTCCTTCATCGCCGAACCGTCGCGCATCCCCATCGAAGTAGCGTTCACTATCAGGTCGGCATACGGCGCGACGTTTGCAAGCTTGTCTACGTTCAACGACATAGCGTCAGGTCGGAACCGGGCACGTGACATGTCGTTGGCCAGTACCTGCGCCCGTTCTTCCGTGCGGTTGGCGATCGCCATGCGCGTCACACCGGCCTCTCGCAGTGCGTACACGATCCCTCTCGCCGCACCGCCAGCACCGAGCACCAGCGCCGACTTGCCCTCAGGCTCCAACCCGACCGATTCCCTGAGTCCACGGATGAATCCCGGGGCGTCCGTGTTGTAGCCCTTTAACCGCCCATTGGTATTAACGATGGTGTTGACCGCGCCGATCGCTTCCGCATCCGGGTCCAGTTCGTCGACCAGCTCCAGCGCCGCCTCTTTGTGAGGCTGAGTGATGCAGCAGCCAAGGTAGTCGTCGGCACGCAGACCCTCCACGGCCTCAGCAAACTTCTCCGGAGGCGTGGGCCAACCTTCGAACTTTGCATCGATCCCCATGGCATCCAACGCCGCCTGCTGAAACAGCGGAGACAGAGAGTGGTGAAGCGGGTAGCCGAATATGCCGAGGCGTTTTGTTGTCATTGAGATCTCCGATTGTTGCGATTCGCCCGGGACGCTAGGAAACTTTCAAGAATGATTACCGCCGCCATTGAGTCGAGCCTTGCCCTATCTCGACTGGGTTCAAACCCGGCCGCACGGAGTCTGTTTTCCGCTTCGGCGGTCGTGAAGCGTTCGTCGTAGCTCTCCACCGGGATGTCGGCCGATTTCCTTAGCGCCGACGTGAAGCGCCGCATTTTGCGCGCCGCCGGGCCATGGGTGCCGTCCAGTGACAGGGGCAGTCCGACGACTATCGCCTCAGCGCCCTCGCGCTTCGCGGTCTCGATAACCGCCGCCAGATCGTCCGACTCTTCTGTCCGTACCAGAGCCTCTATGGGTAGGCATATGATGCCGTTTGGATCAGATATGGCCAGACCGATTCTTGCATCTCCTACGTCCAGTGCCAGGGCACGCATATGAGCTAAGCCTTGCCGTTAGAGCGTGCAGCCCGAACGACGTTAGGCGCTTCTTCCAGTGCCTTGGAGAGCAGAGAGGCATCGTTGCCGCCCGCCTGCGCCACGTCCGCCCTGCCGCCGCCGCGACCGTTCATGATCTGTGCGATGCCTTTGACTATCTCGCCGGCGTTGTGGCCTTGATCGACAAGGTCTTTTGTGACCATCGTGATGACCGTGGGCTTGCCTTCTAGCTCTCCGCCGACAACGACGATCCCGCTACCAAGCTGCTCACGCAAATGGTCGCCGAGTTCGCGTAGCGCTTTGGCGTTGACACCAGATTTTTGAAGCACGACGACTTTGGTACCGTCGACGTCTACAGCAGATTCCGCGGCGCTTGGCCCGGAACCGCCACCGCCACCCAGTAGCGCTTCTCGCTCAAGACGCGCCACGTTCCGACGTGCCTCGTCTAGCTCGTCGAGCTGTGTTTCTATCCGTGCACTCAGGTCCGGTACCGGTGTTCGGAGCT
>CAUZRH010000065.1:0-7686 GCA_963582115.1 Dehalococcoidia bacterium | reverse complement strand
CCAGCCGCACAGGTTCGCTGAACTCGTCATTGGAAGCGATCCACTCAAGGTAATCCGGGGACTCTTCCGCCATCCTGGACAGCCGCTCTCCTCTATGGCGCCCGAAGTTGATCAGCGCACTACCGTCAGATGCCCACATAAGGCGAGAACCGGGGTCTAGCGCATCTGGGTCTTGCGGGTGAATATATCCGGCAAGCGAATCGACGTCATCGGACAGTTCCTGATACTGGTCAAGCTGTCCCTCAAGCACCCGGAATGAAGCTTCCGCCCCATCCAGGTCTTCGGGTGGGTCTCCTCCCACGAATCGTCTGTACGCCGCCGAGAAATCGCGCGGTTCGCGTCGGTGGAAAAGCGCCATCGTGTCGATCACCACCGCGTCCGAAAATGATTCATCTATTCCCGCACGCATGAACTCCGCACGTAATAAAGGAATCGCGAACCGTTCGATTCCAAACCCAGCAAGATCACATCCCCGAAGGTAGGACGAGAGTGCCGCTGCAAAGGATCTGAAAGGCGGTCGCCCCAGCACATGATCATCCGTAATGGCGTGTACGGCGGTTGCGCCTGGCGGGATCGGCGACTCAGGGTCGATCAGCTCACGCCGGTTGGAGCGCGTGTCGTCCGGACCAATTTTGAGGGTAGAAATTCGCACAATTCGCGCAATTTTCGGATCCAGCCCTGTCGTCTGCACATCCAGAAAGACGATAGGACGCTTCAAATTGAGACGCATAAGACCTCTCGACGCACAACTTCCCCGAGCTTCATCCAACCTCGATTTGAACGGGGATAACTCTTGAGCGCCATGCTAGCACCCGGGTGCTCTACGGTGGTCGGGGGGTGTCATCCGCCAATGGGCTGTGGCTATCACTGACCGGGCCTTGAACGTAGACCGGGTGAAAACCCTCGACGTCGTGACGCACGGAGACCCGGGAGATCCTTCGCCTTCACTCAGGATGACAGGCTGTGGCACGAACCACCTGCCCCGGAAGAGCCTCGACCGTACTACGCCAACCTGTGTCCTACGCGAAGCACAGCGTCCCGATGCTCTCGAAGGACCGGCGTACTCCCCCAAAATGTCCGTCCCTAATCGTGCGCAACTCCCCCGCGAGCCTGTAAGATTTGACATTGCGCCCTCCCCGACTGCGATAACCACCCGGGTCGAAGGCGCCGCTTCAGATGCCGAGGTGGCGGAACGGTAGACGCGATGGTCTCAAACACCATTGGGCATTACGCCCGTGCGGGTTCGACTCCCGCCCTCGGCACCAAGCTAATCCATACGTAGAACTTTTCTGCGCATGGTGCCGTTTGACAGCGGCTTTGTAACCACTAAATCAGACGAGGTGGTTACATGCTTAGCAAAGTTGATCGACGCCGTAAGGCCGCTGGACTATCAATCAGGGGACTAGCGAAAGATCTAGAAATCTCCCATTCGCTGCTTTCTCTGGTCTTATCTGGGCGGCGCAACGCTTCAAAAGGTCTGAGGGCCAAGATGGAAGCATGGAAGGTCTCACCCATTCCCGGAGAGTCCGAATACAGCCCTAGAAGCGTCTTACAGCACTTCCTAGAAGAGAAACAATTCCAATTAACTCCTAAGACCGTCGAGTTCTATGAGGCGAAGCTAAGACCCTTCATTCGAGAGCCTCAGGACACAGGCGATAACATCCGAACAAGGGAGCGCGCAATACCGCCCAATCCCATCCAATTTCGCCTAACTTGTGCCACGGGCGCTTCTACGAAGTAGAATCTGCGGGCCGCAGCCCGGCGTTCTCATCTATGCGGGGCCGCAGATCGAGAACAACGCCCTCATTTCAAACGGAGATTCCCCCATGAACGGAACCCAGTTCATCGCCCGTATCCTCAAGACGGAGGGCGTGGAGCAGATGACGTGCTTCCCCAGTAACGCCCTTATCGAAGAAGTCTCTAAAGAGGGCATCCGTCCTGTCATGTTCCGGCACGAGCGCGGCGCCGTAATGGCGGCCGACGGTTACGCGCGGTCCGGCGGTGGCGAGGGATTCGGCACGGTCATGATGCAGCACGCTGCTGGAGCGGAAAACTCCATCGGCGGACTCTCCCAGGCGTTTGGCGACAACATCCCGATGCTAGTCCTTCCGGGTGGTTACCCGCTCGCAGAGCGAAACGTTCGCCCGAACTTCGCAGCCGTCAACAGCTACGGCAGCGTCGTCAAGTCGGTCGAGGCCATCGACACGCCGACGCAGATCGGCGACGTGATGCGCCGTGCGTTCCAGGCACTCCGAAACGGTCGACGTGGCCCCGTTGTCGTCGAGATGACGCTAGACGTTTGCGCACAGGAAGTACCGGAAGAGGCGATGAATTACACATCTCCCACTTCCGCCAAATCAGCCCCTTCCAACGGCGACATCAAGGACGCAGTGAAACTCCTTCTCGCCGCTAAGAGGCCGATGATCTGGTCCGGCGCGGGCGTACTCTTTTCCGGCGCATCCGCAGCGCTCACTGAACTAGCTGAGCTGACGGGTATCCCGGTCTTCACCACTATGGAAGGCAAGTCTAGCTTCGACGAGCGACATCCTTTGTCTCTCGGCGCAGGTTCCGGTGCGACCACCGGACAGGCAAACAAGTGGATCCAAGAATCCGATGTAATCATCGGCCTCGGCACCAGCTTCACCCACAACAGCTACTGCCAACGAGTACCAGACGGCAAGACCGTCATCCACAACACCACGACCGAAGACGACGTGAACAAGAGCACGCCGTCCGACATAGCCCTGATCGGCGACGCAAAGCTCACCATCGAGGCCATGATCGATGAGATCAAGTCAGCGATCGGCGAGAACAATCGCGACACCGGTGTCGTTGCGGAGATCGCAGCAGCGAAGGCGGAGTGGATGAAGGAGTGGCAGCCGATGCTGGAGGTGGCCGACGAGCCGCTCAGCCCGTACCGGGTTATCTGGGAGATTGAGAACAACATCGACCAGGAAAACAGCATCGTCACCCACGACGCCGGCGGACCCCGTGACGCCATGGTGCCGTTCCTGACGGCGACGGTCCCGCACAGCTACATGGGCTGGGGCAAGACCACCCACCTCGGCTTTGGCATCCCCGCCATGATCGGCGCAAAACTGGCCAATCCTGACAAGTTTTGCCTGAACTACATGGGCGACGGCGCGTTCGGCATGTCCGGACTGGACATCGCAACTGCAGCTAAGGCAGGTCTGCCGATCACGACGGTTCTCCTGAACAACGGCGGAATGGCGACCTACCCGGGCGGATTCCCGGTGGCTCGCGAGCAGTACGACGTGTCGTTCATGGCCGGTGACTACGCCAAGATCGCTGAGGGCATGGGCGCAACGGGGATTACGGTCTCCAAGGTCGCAGAGATGGGCCCGGCAATTAAAAAGGCTCGACAGTTGAACGCCGAGGGCAAGACAGTCCTGATCGACGTTCACTCCAACTTCGAGGCTAAGAAGTCCCGGTTCTAAAACGCAATTGACCGGAGATGTTGCATCCGCCCTTCGAGAACCTCAGGGTGGGTGCAACATCTCCGGTACGCCTTCCTTGCGACAGGTCTGGCCCAGGGGAGGTGACAAGCCCTCCCTCGGGGGATCGACTGGCCAAGCCTTTATAGGCGAAAGGCTCAGACTCGGGCTGAGGCAACTGGCCTAGCTTGAGGCTCTCGAAGGGTCGGCCGGATTTCACAAGAACGTGATTATGAGCGTCGGCATCGTCTTCCAACGAGATGCTGGCGCTCGCTTTATTAAGGGAGGTAGACCATGCCGTTCACGAACAATGCCATAGATGGCACGAAGATCCATTACGAGGTCGAAGGCTCGGGACCTCTGCTGGTGCTGGTGCACGGTTTTAGCGGGTCTCTTCACGGCTGGCAGGACTACGGCTACGTCGATGCCCTGAAGAAACGATTACCGGCTGGTGACGAACGACGTGCGCGCCCACGGCGATAGCGGTCATCCGCACGGGCTTGAGTCGTATACGCCGGATCTGCATGTGGCCGACGCGCTAGCCGTGGTGCACGATCTCCGGATCGACTGAGCCCACTACTTCGGATACTCGTTTGGATCGTGGATCGGTTACTCAATCCTCAAGTTCGCGCCCGATCACCTGATCTCGTTTATCGGCGGCGGAAGCGATCCGTACCACCGGAAGAGTCCGCTTTTAGGCAACATAATCGAGTCACGAAAAGACGGGCTCGAGGCTGCCCTTGCTGTCTCCGAAGCGCGTAACTGACGGTTGTCAGATGTCGCCCGCGCCAACTACCTGAAACAAGATCCAGACGCGCAACTCGCAGCGATCACGGTTCGATCAAGCAGCCGGTGCTGGCTTTCGCAGGGACCGAAGACGGTAACCACGATTTCGTCGAAAAAGCTGCCGGAGAGATGCCGACAGCGACGTTTGTATCCCTGGACGGGCTCGACCACGGACAGGGTTAGCAGCAAAGCGACGCCGTACTGCCGCACGTCACGAAGTTCCTATCAAGCGTTGAGGCGGCGAGGAGGGTCATTTAACTGGCTCGAACTGACCCGGTGTGAAGTGGGCTGATTCTGCGCTATAGGTCTGTGGTGTCATCCTGAGCCCGAGGCGAAGGATCTCACACGAACGCCTATCCCCTGCGAATAAGACAGTTCGTTCGACTCTGACGCGGCCTCAGGTAGAACAGGGATGCAACCACAGTAATCGCTGAGAGATAGCCAGTCGCATGGAAAGCCGGGAGATTCCTGAATCAAGTTCAGGACAGGCCCTTCACCTCGGACTCAGGATGGGCAATACCTTGTGGTTCGGAAGAATGCGTCGTGGGTCTAGGAGTAGGTGCCGGTGAAGGCTCCTCGGCTTCTCACGGCCCACACAACCGTCCCTAAGACTCGCTGACCGTTATCTCGTGCATCACGTGATGCCGATTGTGAGTGTACGGTCGTACCTCATCTGCCCATCGGCCTGCCTCTGAGGCCTTCGCCCAGGCGTCGCTACTGAGAATGTCGGGGCTTTCGATCTCGTAAAAAGCGAGATAACCCGGCTCGCCCTCGCCTATCTCCTTCAGTTCGCCCCCGATGGCCAGCCTGGCCGATCCTTTCTTGCTCCGCGACACGGCAAACACACCGGTGACGCTGAGTAATTCAGGCACGTGCTCCGTGTCGTACACCTCATTGAACAAAGCCTCTTTGTCCGGATCAACATCCATGCTGACGACGAAGATATAGCGAGTCTTGAACGGCATTTGTTTACTCATTTCTTACGATGTGTATCGCCGGAACTTGATGAAGAAGACGGATTGACTGGGTCACTGTATATCCATGAAACCCGTCTCGCGTCACAGCGATTGCCACTATTAACTCGGCGCAATAGGACCTCACGGCGCGACACTTAACTCACATGGCAGAACGACTCCAGAAAATACTCTCCGCCGCAGGCATCGCCTCACGGCGCAAATCCGAAGAGCTGATCGCCGAGGGGCGCGTCATGGTCAACGGCGTGCAAGCGACACTTGGTGATCAAGCCGAGGTCGGTGTGGACATCGTGACCGTGGACGGGAAGCCCATCGCTGCGGAAGGTAAACGCTACCTGCTGCTCAACAAACCGGGCGGCCACGTAACTACACTGTCCGATCCGCAAGGTCGCCCCAAGGTCATCGACCTGATCGCCGACGTTAAAGAACGTATCTTCCCCGTAGGCCGACTCGACTACGACACCGAAGGTTTGCTCTTACTTACAAACGACGGCGACTTCACTCAGCGCATCACACACCCCAGTTTCGAAGTCGAAAAGGTCTACGTAGCCCGTGTTGCCACGCCTGTTGGATTGAGAGCGCTTGACCTGTTGAGGACCGGCGTCCAGTTAGAAGACGGCATCTCAGCCCCGGCCAAAGTGCAAATCGTCTACCGGGATCAGAGGACATTGGAACTGACCATCCATGAGGGTCGGAATCGAATGATCCGTCGAATGCTTGCTGCGGTTGGTTCCCCGGTAACTGGTCTGATTCGTACGCGCATCGGCCCACTAACACTGGGCGAACTGCCCACAGGCCGGTGGCGAGAACTGACGGCTGACGAAATCTCCAGGCTACGGGGTGAGGTTCCCTCGCCGGCAAAGCCTGTACAACTACAACGCCCCCGTCCCGATCGAAGACCTGCAGGCCGCAGATCCACCTCATCGACGCGGGGGCCATCCCGCCGATAGCGTTGTCACACGGCCAATGCTGGATTAATGTTGTCCGATCTTGGTGCGACGTCACCATCCGGAACCACAAAGTAAGGTCGGAACATTGGCAGATCTGCGTTTCGGTGCGTTTCTCGCACCCCATCACCCGATCGGTGAACACCCCATGTTGCAGTTTCAGAGCAACCTGGAGTTCGTCGAACAGTTAGAACGACTCGGATACGACGAGTTCTGGTGCGGAGAGCACCACTCCACCGGCTGGGAGATGATCGCATCTCCTGAGCTATTCCTCGCCGCCGCCGCTGAGCGCACAAACCGGATCATGCTGGGCACCGGCGTCGTCTCGCTCCCCTATCACCACCCCTACATGGTCGCCCAGCGGATCGTACAGCTGGACTACCAGTCCCGTGGTCGGGTGATCTTCGGATCGGGCCCGGGTGCCCTGCCGTCAGATGCGCACACGATGGGCATCGACCCCATGACGCAGCGAGACCGACAGGACGAGGCGATGGGCGTCATAAAACGCCTTTTTGAGGGCGGCGATCCCTTCACCTACGAGTCTGACTGGTTCAAGCTCAGGGATGCCAAGCTTCAACTCAAGCCGCTCCAGAAAAACATCGAGTTCGCCGTTGCGTCCATCGTCAGCCCTTCCGGGATGACACTAGCGGGCAAGCACGAAGCCGGTATTTTGTCGATCGGTTCGATGACAAAAGCGGGCATCCGGGCGCTGCCGATGCAGTGGAGCTTCGCAGAAGAGTCCGCCGCCAAGCACGGCAACACCGTCGACCGGAAGAACTGGCGAATCGTCCTGAGCTGGCACATCGCTGAGACCCGGGAAAAGGCGCGTGAAGAGGCCGGGGCAGGTCTGTTGCGTCACAATAATGAGTACACCGTTGGCACGCTGGCCGGCGGCGATGGTGTGACCTTCAAGACGCCAGACGAAGCCGTGGACGCCGTCGCTTTCTCTGACGAGAGCACGGCCGTGATCGGAACGCCGGACGACCTGGTGGAGCGAATCCGGCAGATGCTGGAGTTGACCGGCGGCTTTGGCACGGTGATCGGCTTCGTCCATGACTGGGCGAATCGCGAGAACACGTCGCGGAGCTGGGACCTGGTCGCCCGCTACGTGATCCCTGAGGTGAACGGGCTCCTGGACGAATACCGCTACTCGAACAAGTTTGTTATCGAAAACCGAGAGACGTGGCTACGGGCAGGACAGGCGATCGCCAGCAAGATTCGTGGCAACGAACGCGCACTTGCCGCTGCGGTCGAGGATGAGGAACGGGGACGGCCGGTGCTCAGAAGCGGAGCACGGCTTGCGCCGGGAGTCGCCAATCTGGCCCCGGAACAAAAGGACGACTAACGCAAGCCGGCCCCTCCGTTAATTGGAGGGGCCGGCTTTATACTCCGGGTCTCGAAAAAATGGTGCCGAGGGCGGGACTGGAACCCGCACGCCCTATTAGGACAGCGGATTTTAAGAGACATGTCCAGCGTGCCGCCTCGTAATGATCAATAGGTCCGCAACTAAGACCCGCCAATTCC
>CAUZRH010000064.1:0-7772 GCA_963582115.1 Dehalococcoidia bacterium | reverse complement strand
AGAGCAAGACGCGGTTGAAACCAGTGCTCTCGGACGAACGCCGGGCGATCTTGTCGCTTGGGATGCTCGTCCGCGTGATCGGTTCGGCGGTCGCCACTCCTGAGCTAAAGGATGTGGTCGTGTACGGTGGAGACGACGCTGTCCAGGCTGCATGTGAGCACGCAGGTGCAGGTTGGCGGCCTGACCCCGGGGCCGGGCTGAACGGCTGCTTGACTGCTGCGTTCTCTGAAGCCCGTGATGAGGGAATAGATTACGGCTTGTTTCTTCCCGCGGACCTGCCGGTAGCATCGTCTGGGAATCTATCCGCATTTCTCAATACGGGTGAAACCACAGTGTTGGCATTAGCGCCTGACCTTGCGAGTGACGGCACAAATACGTTGCTGTTGAATCTATCTGAAGACTTTCCCACACGACTCGGAGAGGCCAGCTTCAATCGCCACGTCGAGCAGGCGAGGCAGATGGGGATCGATTACGTCGTCCACAGTTCAGAGGGGCTTGGGCTGGACATAGATACCGAGTCGGACCTGGGTCGGCTCAAGAAGATTCAACCGAATCTATGGAACGACCTTAAACGTGAAATACAGGAGGCTGGGCTCGAAACAAGCCGGCCAGCCAAACCGATAACACCAGACCGTTAAAAAGGGCACTGAATGATGGACTCACGACCAGAATTAGGGATAGTTCTGCCTACCCGTGGAGTGGTGCTCGCAGGTGGCGACGACCCGGACGCGGGGTTGATCGTGCGCATGGCCCGATTGGCAGAGGATGCCGGCGTTGATTCGGTCTGGGTCGGGGACAGCCTCGTGGCCAAGCCCCGACTGGAACCACTTGCAGCTCTCGCCGCAGTAGCTGCCACGACAACCCGGGTGCGTATGGGGACGTCTGTACTGTTACCTGCGCTACGACACCCCGTCTTGCTGGCACAAACTGCGGCCACGGTGGATCAGCTCTCCAACGGGCGACTCACGCTTGCGATGGGCGTCGGCGGGGCTTTCACTGATGCGCAGCAGAACGAGTGGGCGACGGCAGGTGTGGAAAAACGGACACGTGCTAGCCGGGTGGAGGAGATGGTGGAGATCATACGTGGATTATGGTCCGGAGAGCCGGTCACGTTCCACGGCAAGCACTTCGATCTGGACGAGGTAAGTCTTGGGTATCGCCCCAACCAGCGACCAGGAGTTCCGATCCTGTTGGCGACCCATTCCGGTGAGGGGCGATCACGACAGCCCGCCCGCGCAGCCCGACTTTCCGACGGCATCATTTCGATTTCGGACAACCCGGAAGAGTTCTCATCCATCCGTGGGAAAGTCGCCGAAGAAGCGGCGGCGATAGGTCGGTCTCCCAACGAATTGAAGTCGGTCTACTACATGACAGTCAATCTGGACCCGGATGCTGAGAGAGGCCACGAAGAGGGTGTGCGCTGGGTGACGAACTACTACGGTCTGAACTTCTGGGGCGATCGTTGGGGCCCGTACGGCGATACCGATGGCGTCATCGAACGTATACGCCAGTTCACCGCCGCGGGAGCCGATGAGATTATCGTCAGATTCGCTTCGTACGACCAGCCGCGCCAGATGGAACTATTTGCTGAAAATGTGTTGCCCTCGTTTCGTTGAGCGAAAAACATTCCTCTCAACATCCCAACACACAGCCATAAACCCAACCAACCAGACCCAGAAAGAGCCAGTACAAGTGCGCGCAATCGTCCTCCACGGCAAACAAGATCTGCGTTATGACCCTGAGTACCCGACGCCGTCACCGGTCGCCGGAGAAGTCTTGCTGAGGATGTCCTACTCCAGCATATGCCAGACCGATATTGAGATGTGGCAGCAGGGAATGTTCAACTCGAAGGGCAAGCCCCACGTACAGGGTCACGAGGCGTCCGGCGTGGTGGAAAAACTTGGCGAGGGCGTAACGTCGCTCAGGGTCGGCGATCGTATTGCTGTCGAAAACGTACGTACCTGCGGAACCTGCTTTTTCTGCCGCAAGGGCAGGGCATCACTTTGCGAGAACGGGCGCAACTTCGGATTCAGCGATGACGGCGGGCTTGCAGAGTACGCCGTGTGGCCGGCCGCACTCTGCATCAAGCTTCCGGACAACATGAGTAACGAAGAAGCGCCGCTCTCCGAACCAACAAGCGTCGCCGTCCACGCCGTCATGAACTCCAACGTACAGGTGGGGGACACCGCCGCCGTGATCGGATGTGGCGTAGTGGGCCTTCTGACACTCCAAGTGCTGCAGGCCGCGGGTGCGAAGGTTGTCGCCATAGATTCCAGGGAACAGTCGCTGTCGATAGCACGAGATTTTGGAGCAGCGGCAACCCTGAACCCGTCAGAGGCCGACCCATCGGAGCTACTGCCTGACCTGACAAATGGATACGGCCCGGATGTCGTGATAGAGACAGCGGGTGCGCCCGGCACCGCACTGAACGCCGCGCAGTGGGTCCGCAGAGGCGGGAAGGCGGTCATCGTCGGGTTTAACCACCGGTACCAGGAACTTAACTTCGCACGATCAGTTCAGGGCGAGAAAACGATCATGGGCTCCTCCGCTACCGGCGTAGGCGAATACCGAAAGGGAGTCGACCTTATAGCCCGGGGTCTGGTGAACGTGAAGCCGTTAATTTCGGCAACGATCCCTCTCGACCGAGGTATCGAAGACGGATTTGAGCGTATGCTCACGCCTGTGAAGAACGTCTATCGAATACTGGTTGGAAACGGCTAAATACGGTCGGTAGTTCGATCTTGTGCAGGATCAGTTACGACCTGGCAGGTAAGTTAGATACCGCGGTCGTCGTGGTGCATCCCACGCGCACAGTTGTCGCACAGCGTTCCGTTGAGTGAGGGATCGACCTGGTTTGGGCATTCGCAGGCGTCACATCGGCACCAGGGCCAGTGCTCTGAACCGGTGACCTCGTCAAGGGCTGATCGCAGTTGACATGTTTCGAGATGGACGCCGTCATACTCTGACGCGCGACAGGTGGGACAACTGGCCTCGCCATCGTTATTTACGCCGGACCACTCAAGCTGCTGAACCACGGCCAACAAATGTGAGAACGCCTCATTATGGCCCTTTTCTGGAGTGGAGCCTTCGTTCACGAATTGCCTCTGGGGAGCGTGGGAGTAGGTTAAAGCACGACTTGAACTGGACTGAATCTGTCCATAAAGGTCAACGATTGTAGTCGACGCCCGGGATGTCTGGTCTAACCGGAAAATATCGGGTGGTTAACCCATCCCGTTACGTGCGCGCTTCTTCCACTCTTCGACCTCGGCGTTCGCTACCTCTCCGCTCCCGGCAGACCCGTTGACACCGCTAGAT
Organism: Dehalococcoidia bacterium; assembly: GCA_963582115.1. Taxonomy (GTDB): domain Bacteria; phylum Chloroflexota; class Dehalococcoidia; order Lucifugimonadales; family Lucifugimonadaceae. Next base: position 4,457 of record CAUZRH010000064.1, on the reverse strand, counting down.
TGACTGTCGCCTTCACCTTCTTCCAACTCCCGTCCGCCTTCGTCTGAACCGTCTCCAGCTCTATTCGACGGACCCGGTTCCGGCCCCTTCATATCTGGGTCGATCCAGTTTCCACCGCCCAGTCCGGCCACAATCGCCTGCAGTATGCGTTCACCATTATCGGCCTTGCGGCGGAGCACGGTAGACCACCCAGGTTCGACGGCCGCTGCTGCGATCATTGCACTCTGCGGATAACCGGGCGGGGCCACCACGATGACGTGTGCCCCCGGACAGGCCTCTGTAACGGCCCTGGCAAGCGGCAGCGGGGTTCCAGATCGGGTCCACGCCCACAATCGTCACGCCCGGCTTCATCCGGAACACCGTGCCTTGGGCGTAGGTACGCGCCGATTGAGGCTGAGCAATCCAGATGTCGGTCCGTTCAGCCAGTCGTGAGGCAATGAACTTGTGCAGAGTTGGTGAGCCGGCCACAAAGACTGCGGTACGGTCGTCGTGCGGCCGCAGGGCTCGTCGCACAGGTTGTTGTTGCTGAGGCCGACCTGGTTGGCCGCGTCCGGGCATGCGTTGAGGACCGCGTTGACCGTTTGGCCTACCGTTTACCCCACCGGGTGGTCTTCCGGCCCCGGGACGTCTGGCGGGTGCGTTTCCTGTTCTTCGCACAGGTCTCTGCATCCCAACCCTCCGAAGAGGAAGACGTAGCCTGCACTTCCTGCGGATGGCGAAATTCGTCAAGATTGACAGCGTTACAGGGGCGGTTGAACAGTTGTGTTCAAAGTGTCAAAGAATTATTTCGATAAGGGCGATGACCAACATGAACGGGGATTCGATCTGATTACGGAGGCCAACGGCCAGAGTTGTACGAATTGTGGTCGTACGTTGCGTGGTGTGGCCTATGAGCTTCGAACGGGCGATCGACGGCCTCCGCACTGTCTACGCTGCGCACTGAGATACCGGCCGATGCTGAAGCGCTTTCTGGTTGTATGCGTGGTCGTCGGCACAATGTTGACCGCCATCAACCAAAGCAACTTCATCCTGTCAGGAGATTTTCAGGCGGCGATGGCGTGGAAGATCCCCATGACCTACGCCGTGCCGTTCATAGTTGCATCAGCAGGTAGCCTCATGAATGCGCGGGCACACGTGGTCTCATTGGTGGAAGTCGCGACGGACTGAAGGCGCAACACGCTTCTGCGTCCCCGTGACGTAGGGACGGGGCTCGCTCCGCCCCTACCGTGTGACCACGGTTTACTACGCGTGTGATGATCGCATGAGGCGTCCCTAGTCCGCTGACACCGCCGCCGGGGCGTCTACGTAGTGCGGCATCACTTCCTCAACAAACAGTTGTATGGAACGCATCGCCTGTTCTGACGTGATACTTCCCCACTGGAACGAGCAGACGTAGTAGTTCGCACCACTCTCGACATACTCGTCCAGATACTCTCGCATCGACGCCGGAGAGCCGGCCATTGCGACCCCGCCGAGTCGGCCCGGGTGCTGGACGGTGTGGTTGGCGTCGAACTTCTGGATCTCTGCGTCTATATCTTTTCGAAGCTCACGGACGGGCGCGTTTTCGGGACGATTGCCCACGAACCCGTACTGGCCGTCCTTGGCCGACTTGAAACGATCAAGCCCTCGCCGTTCGGCTTCGATGCGCCGGGGGGCCGCCAGGTTGTATCGGTACTGCTCCCAGGCGGGCTGTGCGATTGCGATCGCCTCTTCGTCCGTATCGGCCAGCACCATGTGGACCGTCAGTCCTACCTTTGGCTCTTTGCCGTGGACCGTGAGAGTGTCCTTGCCTTGATGCTCCTCCCACTTTTCCCTGTAACGCTTCACTTCGGGGCCGATGCTGTCCAGCGATCCGACGATGATCGTGTCCATGCCGTTGATCGCCGCCGTCTCCACGTTCCGCATGTACCACATGGGTGGGTACGGCTTCTGCATGGAGTGCATGAACATCGGGAGGTCGTCGAAGTTGTAAATATCGCCCTCGAAGCTCAGCCGATCGTTCGACAGGCCTCTCTTTATTACTTCCAGCGTCTCAACGTAGCGCTGATAGTTGGACTCGGTGGTCGCCTCCTGTCCCCAGAAGAACGCCTCCATCTCTCCGCCACGGCCAACGCCTATTTCCATGCGGCCGTTGGACAGGGTGTCCACCATGCTGATCTCCTCGATCAATCTGAGCGGGTGATGGAGCGGGAGGACGTACACACAGGGCGCCAGGTGGATATTCGTCGTGCGCTGGGAAGCCGCTGCGAGGAACACGTTCTGGGATGGCGCAAGGCTGTGGATGGCCGGGGTGTGGTGTTCTGCGAGGTGGTAGCAGTAGAACCCGGAACGGTCCATGTACTCCAACTGTTCCAGCCGCTTTCGGTACGTCTCGGGAAGAGACTGTCCCTCTTCAGGTTCGATGTGATCAAAGACGCCGAATTGAAGACCCATCTGGTGACTAATTCCTTATGAAAGCTGGCAGTCGCGATGAGATCCCCAAAATGTTCGGATCTCGTGAGAAACGGATTGTAGACGCGTCCGTACACCAGACCTAATCAGCCGCTGCTTCTACTGCGGCCGGAGCGTATCGCTTGATGAACAGCGCCATCGCATCGGCGATCGGGACGCTGTACATGTCTTCCCGGTCAAAAACGTGGTCTTGTCCTGAGAACAACTGAAGGTCAACCGGGACACCGGCAGCCTCAAGAGCATCGTACATACGGACGGTCCGACGGTAATCGACCCGGACATCACCCGTTCCGTGCACCAGCAACGTCGGCGGGAACTTCGGATTGGCATATGAGATCGGGCTGGCATCCAGAAGTGCCACCTCCGTGACGCCGTCCGGGAACAACTCAGAGAGATCGTTCTTCTCGGCCGTGGGAATCAGGTCAACCACGGGGTATACGCCGACAACGGCCGACACCGCGCTGCTCACGTCCTCAAAGTAGGGCGGCTCCAGGTCTCTTGAGTCCGGCGTGGCTGCCGCCAGCAGAGCCAGATGTCCCCCGGCGGAGCTTCCGCCCACGCTTATCCGGTTGGGATCAAGGCCAAGTAGATCAGCAGACGACCGCATCCACTTAGTGATGGTCTTCACGTCATGCAGCGGGGCAGGCCACGCCGCTTCAGTCATCACGCGGTACTCACCGCCGATGCATACGACACCGCGTTCCGCCATCTTGATGCAGTAGCGGTCTTTCATGTCTTTACGGTTCTTTGTGCGCCATGAACCGCCGGGGAAGAAGGCAAGTGAGGGAGAGGGACCGTCGGTCTTAGCCGGACGGACCACGTCCACAAAGAGGCCGGAATCGCCAACCGCCACGTCCTGTTCGATGATTACATCGCCCATGCGATTTTCCTCCCTGAATATTTAGCCTGTTTTCCTAGCCTGCTTACTGGCCGTGCCGATTATAAATAGTGGCGGCGCATGTCTTCACGCGCCGCCACTTGATTTACGTTTTCTGTCGGTCTACCCGTCTAGTCAGTCAGTGCCTTCAGCGCAGCACTCTGTCCTGACAGCCTCTGTCCTCGCTCATCGGCAAAGCGCTTTACGCCTACGAAGATCGATTCCGGGTCCAGGCGCGCCTCTGCGATCACGTCAGTCTCCGTGCCTCCGGTGAGCCATTCATCACTGTGGTCTGAAACCAGCGAGTACTCGTCCGTTAGCGGGCCGAGGTTCTTGATCGGCCACACACGGTGCGTTCCAGTGCTGACCACCATTGTGTCGTAGCGAGCCTCGGGCGGAAGCACCGAGTTCCGGTAAGACTCCGGCTGGCGGTTGAAGAGCTCTTCGCTGATCGAAGAGATCACCTTCACGTTCACTCCCGCCTCTTCGAGCCTCGAGAGGACCGAGACCAGGTTGACCGTGGATGAAGACCCTTGAACAAGCACGTATCCGCCCTTTGGCTTCGAGGGATCGAAGTCGCGAATCACGTACAAGCCCTTGGCCGCCGCGTTGATGTCGGTATCGGCAAATGTTGCCCGGTCGGCCACCGCAAAGTCAGGGCGTGCGACTTCAATGACGATGATGCCAACCTTGGGGTCACGCGCTGCGATCTCTGCCGCCGCGAAATAGCCCGGAGCGACATCGTTGTAGTCCCAGAAACTGAGTCGGATCACCTGGCCCCGTGGGAACAGGTTCCACACCTGCGGCGAGAAGATACCGAAGTGCGTGCGTGCGTCCGCAGCAGTCTCAGGGCCGGAGTGACCGGCCAGGATGTTCAGAACGCCAACCCGGAACGGGCTGTCCTGGTTCTGCTGGCTCCAGACACGGGCCGGAAGGTACATGAGCGGCGTGAAAGCGCCGTATGTCCCACTGATCGCCCACATTCCGGCGTGAACCTTAGGGTCAAGCGATGCTGACTGGCTGATTAATCCGATGGCCGTGGCCGCGTTTCCTGCTTCCTGAATGGCGGCCTTGAGGCGCGTGCCTGCGGGGTTGGTGACCGGGTCAAAGTGACCCCAGATCGACCCAC
>CAUZRH010000063.1:0-7869 GCA_963582115.1 Dehalococcoidia bacterium | reverse complement strand
TGGGGTGTCTATGACCGTTTCACATCCGGGGCCTCTCACCCAGAGCACATCGCCTGGCTCTTTTAGCAACGCTGCACTGGCGGGCATCCGACCATAAGTGTCTACAACTACCCGTAGTCTGGGGTGCCCGGTCACACCCTCCAAACGGGCCGTCAGTCGGGGATCGTCCGCCATAACCGTGCCGATTCCCGTGATGACGGCATCCGCCTCGGCCCGCATGAGATGGGCACGCGCACGGGCTGCTTCAGATGTGATCCACTGAGAATCTCCGGTCCGCGTGGCTATCCGACCATCAAGGCTGGCGGCGTACTTCACGGTGACCAGGGGTCGCCCGGTTGCGACGTGGTGCAGGAACCCCTCCAGGGACACCATCGCGCTCTCAATGAGGTCGCCTTCAAGCGGCATGATCACTTCGATCCCGGCCTCACGCAGCTTGCGAAAACCCTCTCCGTCCACGCGCGGGTCCGGGTCGACCACGGGACAAACAACTCGCTTGATATCGGCGTCAATGATCGCGTCCACACATGGACCAGTGTGGAAGGTGTGCGAGCACGGCTCAAGGGTCGTATAGATGGTCCCGCCGCGTGCCAGTTCGCCCGCCTGCTGGAGCGCGACTACCTCTGCGTGGGGTCCCGGTATCGGCGTCGTCCGACCCTCGCCGACGATCTGACCGTCTTTAACGACGGTCGCCCCAACCGACGGACGTGGCGACACCTCACCCAACCCAGAGCGGCCTAGCTCGATGGCCCTCTCGATGTATCGTCGCTGGTCAGAGACTCCCGAGGTCATCGTCAGTTGCCCTGGCCAGCGCGACGCTCGTCGAAGTCGATGTGCAGGCGAGATGTCGTGGGTTCAGCCTGCCCCTGGTATCGACTGCCCAGTTCGCTTGAACCGTAAGGTCGGTCCACCTCGGTCGTCATGCGTTGAAACGATATCTGTCCAATACGCATGCCAAAGTAGAGCGTTATCGGGAGACGTGCCACGTTGGTCAGCTCAAGCGTCAGATTGCCCTTCCAGCCCGGGTCGATGTACCCGGCGGTGGAGTGAATAACGAGCCCGATTCGCCCGAGAGAGCTTTTGCCTTCCAGCCGCGCCACAATGTCGTTGGGAAGCTCAATGCGCTCCATCGTGCTTCCAAGTACAAACTCACCCGGGTGCAGGATGAATGCCTTGTCTTCCGGTATCTCCTGGCGCTCGGTCAGATCGGAAAGATCTTCCCGTACATCGATAAATGGCTTGCTTGAGTTCCTGAAGACGAGGATCGCCTTATCCAGATGAAGGTCAATACTGGCCGGCTGGATATCGCGCTCGTGCAGTGGGTCGACAACGATCCTACCGACGGCGAGTTCTTCTTTTATTGAGCGGTCACTCAGGACCATGTGCGTTCCTGAATCTGCTGGTATGTCTGTCAAGACCGGGGAGCTTCGAGCAAAGCCCGGGCCGGGATTCTACTGGACCGGGCGGACTCGGGACGCCGGTGACCATCGTAATCGCCTGACGGGCGGGGCAAGCGCCGCCCTTACGTTGTGTTGGGACGACACGACTGGTAACCGCCTACACATGAAACTGCCATCCTGAGCTCGAGGTGAAGGATCTCCCGGCATGCACTCCACCACGTATCTATTGCACGTCTATAAAAGACCCGCACAAAAAAGCAGGCGCCCGTCGGAGTGACGGGCGCCTACCGGGCAGGAGGGGTTAGCGGAGTTTCCGTGCCGCTGCTTCAGTTGTACGAGCTACTGGACCGCAGGGATCACAATCGCGAAAACTGCCGATACGCTAGCCGTCACGTCTACGTCCCCGGAGCTTATCTGCGTGGGCGCAAATGCCCTGGAGTCTTCAGCAAAGCTTGCTCCCGACTGCATGGTTACACCGGAAGGAGGAGTTCCACCGGTTTCCTGCAAAAACACAACCGGTCCCAGCTCCACTCCAAGGATCCGTGCGTAAAGCTCGGCCTTATCGTGTGCGTCCCGTGCCGCAAGGTCCCGTGCCGTGTCGCCGTACTCAGCCGGGTTGTCTAGCCCGAAGCTGATCCCGTTGATCCGTGCTTCATCGCCCGCTGCCTCAGAGACCTGGTCGATCACCGCACCAACGTTGTCCAGGTCACGGATCGTCACATCGACTGCGTTGGACACGATGTAGCCGACAATGACGGATTCGCCGTAGTCGCCAAGCGCTGATTTTCGTTCCACCCACGTGGACTGTGGCTGGATGCTGAAGTTACGGGTGGCGATGTCATCCTCCGCAACGCCGGCAGCGATAAGCGCTGTTCGCGCTGATTGCATGCCTTCCGCAACAACCTGTCGCGCCTCGCTAACAGTGAGTTCACGCGCTTCGATTCGAAGGCTCAAAGTCGCAATGTCCGGATCCGCTGCCACGGTACCTCGTCCAGATACAGCGATTCCAACCTGCTGGAAGTTGCCGTTGATCTGGCTACTGGCGACGCGGGCGAAATCGTTAAGGCCAATCGGGATCCCCTCGGAAGACGGGGCGAATATGGTTCCCGCCGGGACGTTAGTTATTTGACTGACCGGAGCGACAGTCGCCAGTCCGGTCCTGTCCTGCACTTCTTCTGAATCCGAGCTGCATGAGACGGCGGCGATCATCATGAGGGCCACTGCGCCTCCGATGAGTACAGACTTTCGGTCCCTGATCTTCTCCAGCATTTTCTTTCTCTCTCCTGACAGCCGCATGCGGTGTCTTGTTCTGTGCGAATTGGGTGCGAATTATTTCGAGCCGACCGTTGTCAGATCGGCCCTGCATAACTACAGACGCTCGTAGTCCTAAAAATGTTCCCGTTGTTTCAGAACTGATGTACTCAAGATATTCAGGCGTCCCGCTAAAACAACCCTCGGGCGGAGCCTGCCCGCCCCTGCAACACTGCTGGCTAGCGGCGCTTCATGGCGAAGGCCTGCTCACCCAGTAACAGGGTGAGCAGGCCAAGTACGACCTCAAGCTGCCAGAGCGGCAGCGTGATGCCGGCATCGCCCAGGTCCGCATCAGCCAGCCCGGCCTCGGATATAGCGAAATCTAGCGTGCTGCCTTCGCCTTCACCCGGAAGTACAGCCTCATCATCAATGAAGAGACCGTCGCCCGAGCGTGCGGGAAGCTCAAGCGACCCATCGTCACCAGGTTCGGGCGCTTTTTCTAGCCCGTCTGGCAGCGGTTCTTGAAGGTCGGCTTCGTCTGCGCCTCCGGACTCCAACAAGTCGGCAAATTCAGTCACACCGGAGTCCTCAACCGGGGCGTCGCTCACCTCTCCGCCCGCTGCAGCCTCTGGCGCGCTTGGTTCCATCACGGGAGGAGGCGCGCTGACCGCAGTGTCATTTGATGGGGCCAGCGGGGCAGTCGACGGGGCCGAATCACCAGACCATTCAGGCGATGGCAACGCGAGCGGTGCTGAGGCTGCCGACGTCGGTGCGGATTCGGGTGCAGTGGCCCCTTCGGCCGCAGCAGAAGTACCTGCTGCGGGATCAGATATCGCATCAGACAGCGGGGCCGTCTCCGCTGATCCGCCAGACGTGGGAGCCGAGACCGTAGAGTCGGACGAAGTACTGGCGGCGAACGAACTTGATCCGTCCTGTTCAAGAATCCCGGCGATATTGCCAATCACCAGTAACCCCAGCACAAAGGCGGCGGCGGCGGCGGCGGCGATCGCCGGAGCGCGGAATAGGGCTAGAGACCAGCCGGTGTGCCCTGTAATAGAGGAGAACGACGACGAATCGGGGAGCTGAACCATCTCTGGGGTCAGGGCAAACGATCTCGGGGCACGGACGCGTTCCACCGACCGCAGAATCGCGGCGGTTTCGGCAAGTCCCGCCGCATCGGCGTGGAGGTGAACCGGAAGTTCAACTTCCGCGTCTCCTCCAAGTCTGCGATCTATGTACGCAGACAGGAGCTCATCGTCCTGTTCCTGCCGCCGATTGCGCCAGATCCCGAATATCAACCGTCTATTCCTTTAGCTTCCGATAACTTCTGGTCTTCAATCTTCCAGGTTAATTTCACGTCGTTTCAAAGCTAATTAAAGCTCCCAATTAGCGACTTCGCTATGGATCTAAATCATGTAGACGAAATTGAGGGGGTAACTGTTCCACGTTCGCGACAATCCATTCCCGAAGGCGTCCACGTCCACGGTTCAACCGGGACTTGACCGTGCCTATTGAGACCTCCATCGCGTCAGCAGCCTCGTCATAGGCGAGGCCTTCAACATCGACCATCACCACGGCCATGCGCTGATCCGCCTGAAGCTCTTCCAGGCCACGGTCTATGGCCCGTCCCAGGCCTGCCGCAGGGCGTAGTCCTCTGGAAGCTCTTCTCCGGAAGGCAGCGTCTCTCCAAGGGAGACGATCTGCTCATCGATAGAGTCTTCGGGTCTCCGGTGGGTATGTCGGATCGCATCGTAAGTTGCGTTACGAGCGATACGCAGCACCCATGCCCGAAAGTTCACCCCACGCATACGGCCGATGTTTTTGAACGCCGAGATGAAGGCCTCCTGCGTTATATCCTCCGTAGTGGCGTGGTTCCTGACCATTCGTAAGATGACGCTGAAGACAAGATCCTGATAATTGAGGACAAGCTGATTGAACGCATCTAGGTCGCCCTGCCTACTGCGTGTGGTCAGTACTTGTTCTTGTGGGTCTTGTTGTTGTTCAGGCAAATAAGAGACGTATCACGCGTCTTGTAGCGCTGATTCACGTAGGTAATTTGCATTTAGAAGGGGGCCTCTCCCCTGAAAAGACAATCGTATGGAAAGCTGGGGAAGCACCGCATGCGACCACGAAGGCGTGAACGGCGTACTCCTACGTATAATTAGAATCCGCATATCCTAAATTGCCCGAATTCAAAGCTCTCCCACCTCTCTCTGAGGTTCCTGCCGAGACTTCTGGGTTAGACATCCGGAGTAAACCCGGCCTCTTGAAATCCATACGACAAATATCTGAAACCGCAATCACGGCGGTTCTCATCTTTGTGATTCTCCAGATCGCCACTCAGTCATTCCGCGTGGATGGACGGAGCATGGACCCAACGATGTCTGATGGTGAGCAGGTGCTGGTCAACAAGTTTGTGTACGCAAGCGCCGATGACGGCCTTTTCGGAGACATGCTCCACGCTATCAAAGGCGGGGAGGACGGCGAGCGCGGCTACCTGTTCCATGGTCCGCAACGAGACGACATCATCGTGTTCACGCCGCCGACAGGCCCCGATGCCGAGTTTCTTGTGAAACGAGTGATCGGGATTCCAGGCGATGAGATCGATATCCGCGGCGGACAGGTCTGGGTAAACGGCGAACCACGTAACGAGTCGTTCCCGATAACCCGGACGACGGGCGGAACTTACCCGTTAACGGTCGAGCCGGACCACTTATTCATGCTCGGCGACAACCGCGGTCGATCAAACGACTCCCGAACTTGGGGCCAGTTACCTGCGGAGAACGTCGTGGGACGCGTCTGGTTCGGCTACTGGCCGCCGTCCAACATGGACATGATTTCCTCGATCAGCGCAGCGGTAGGCTCCCTGAACATCATGAACCTTGGTTCGTCGATAAGCTCCGGGGTTCATCGATAAGCCCTGACGGTCCACTCCCGTAAATCTGGAGCCGATTGTTCCGCCGCTGCAATTCAAGAGACCCGTGTGTCTTTCGTGGTGGGTGAGGTTGGGGTAAAGTTGGCCTCATTCCAACCCGGCAATCTGTGCGCAGGCCCTGGCACCTCTATTTCGGGTGCCCGCGTACGGCCTTGTAACCACGTTTTGGGTAACTGGTAATTGCGACGAATTTAGGAGGACCCGATGGTGGATGAGCGACTCACGACGATGGCCCACCTGCTCCGACGTGCAGGTTTTGGCTCTTCACGTGACGAACTTGAGGAGTACGCAGCACGTCCTTACGAGGACGTGGTCGACGACCTCGTAAACCCGGAGCGGTTTGAGCCGTTGGACGAGGACGCGCTGGAGCGTTTCTACCCGCACATTTTCTCCAACAAGGACAACCCCGGTGTGTGGAACGGCCGATGGTTCTGGCGGATGGTCAACACGCGCCGACCGCTGGAAGAGAAGATGACGCTTTTCTGGCACCACGTGTTCGCCACCGGCTGGACCAAGAGTGAGCACACGCCGTCGATGGTCGACCACATCGAGATGCTCAGGAAGAACGGCCTGGCCAACTTCCGGACGTTACTTGTCGACCTCTCAAAAGACCCGGCAATGAGCTTCTGGCTGGACAACTCTGAGAACCACGGCGAAGCCCCGAACGAGAACTTCGGTAGAGAATTGCTTGAGCTGTTCTCGATGGGCATCGGCACGTACGACGAACCGGACGTGAAGGACGCTGCCCGCGCATTCACCGGCTGGACGTTTGAACAGCCGCTCCCGCTCTACCCGTTCGGCCACTACGACGCCAAGTTTGTCTTCCGCCCGGAGGACCACGACAACACGGACAAGACCTTCCTCGGGGTGACGGGCAACCTGAACGGTGAGGACATAATCGACATCATCGTCAAGCAGGAAGCGAACGCCCGCTTCATCTGCCGCCACATCTACAACTTCTTCGTTGCAGATGAGCCACAGATCCCCGCCTGGAGCGTAACCCCGCCCCTAGACGAGGCTGCGATCGACGTCCTTGTGAAGGCGTACATGGACTCGGACGCGGATATCCGGACCGTGATGAAGACGCTGTTCCTGTCCGACTTCTTCAAAGAGGCGCGGTCAAAGAGGGTCAAGTGCCCGGCCGAGTTCATCGCAGGCACGATCAAGTTGACCGGCGAGTTCCGGGAGATCGAACCCGGTCTGCCAACGCTAGACTCTGCGAGTGTCGTGATGGGCCAGAAGCTGATGGACCCGCCAACCGTAGAAGGCTGGCACACGGGCAAGGAGTGGATCGATGGAGGGACGCTCACCGAGCGCATCAACTTCGCCACGGCCCGTGTCGGCAACCCTGAGACACCCGGCACAAAGGCGATCATCGATCGACTCTCCGGCTCCGGAGACCCGATCACCCCGGCCGAACTCGTGGACGGTGTCCTGGACCTGGCCGGACCTATCGAGGTCGGAGATGAGACCCGCACGGCGCTCTTGCAGTTGGCAGAGCTTGATGGCGATCTCGATTTCGGCACGGCCGCTGAACAGACCAAGAGTGAAGACCGTATCGCCCGAATGCTGGCCCTCGCAGTCGCATCCCGCGAGTACCAGTTCGCTTAAATCCAATCGACTCCATTGGCCGACTCCTGAACGAGCCGGCCATCCAACTCAGACGTAAACAGAATGCCCGGCACAAGACCAGCCGGGCACCCCAAATCAGGGAGGATCCTGCAGATATGACGACCAACGGAAATGGCGCCAACGAGGCAAAGAAAGATCCCGTACTGGTTGTCGTGCAGCTCTCGGGCGGCAACGACTTCATGAACACCCTCATCCCGTACACGGCCGGGATGTACTACGACAACCGTCCGTTGGTCGGGATCCCGGAGGACAAGAGCCTCCCGATCAACGACACGCTGGCATTCCACCCGTCCGCAGCGCCCCTCAAGGGGATGTTTGAGGACGGCAAGGTCGCAATCGTGCAGGGCATCGGTTACCCGAACGCCTCCCGATCTCACTTCCGGTCGATGGACATCTGGCACACCTGTGAACCGGAAATCATTGCAACCGAGGGCTGGCTGGCCAAGGTGATCAAACAGTTCGACCCGAACTCCGACAACCCGCTCACGGGTGTCAGCTTTGGACGCGGACTTCCGCGTGCGATGGCCGCCCCGGGTGTCATCGCGACCTCGGTCGACGACTTGGACAACTACGGTCTGATGACCAGCATCGAGGCCGATCAGCGACGTGCGGAAGACCTTGCGATCTTCAAGCGCATGTACACACCGGCCATCG
>CAUZRH010000062.1:0-7908 GCA_963582115.1 Dehalococcoidia bacterium | reverse complement strand
GAGCGATCTCTCGCCACATCGGCTCTTTGGGCCCCTTCGCGTTCTCAAGCATGCCGTTCATGACCTGGATGCCTGGTTAGAGCAATTCGTTGCTCTCGGGATCGGCCCTTGGTGGGTGACCCGGGGTCAGGCGCCAGAATCCTTCCTTCATCGGGGCAAGCAGAGTGACACCAGGTTTGACTGGGGGCTGACGTGGTCAGGTGACGTCATGTATGAGCTGATTCAGCCTCTCGACAATCTTCCGTCTCCTTACCGTGAGTTCTTGGACGCGGGCAGAGAAGGTCTCCAGCATGGAGCTTTTTACCCCCCTAACTTTGATGCGGCGATTGAAGGTCTCCGTCAATCTGGGAAGACGCCAATTCTTGAAGGTCACTCGGGTGATGCCAAGTTTATGTACTTTGAAGGCCTTGGCTCGCCTCCCGAACCGATCGAGCTTCAGTACCTGCCCCAGGACGTGGTAGCTAAACACCGTGCCCTGAAGTCAGTCTGCGACAACTGGGATGGCACCGATCCTTTGCGTGGCCCGCCGCGTAAATGGTGGTAATTTCCGATCAGGGGGTTCCGTCGTTAGTTTGATCCGCGTTGCCTTTGCGCGCCTCTTGGCAGCGATCCCCATGATGATCCTCGTATCGCTGATCATCTTCTCTATCCCGTATTTCATCCCTGGCGATCCTGCGTTCACGATCGCTGGGCCTAATGCCACGATCGACGACATCGCTCGAATCCGATCGGATCTCGGTTTGGACCGCCCCATCCCGGGTCAGTACATCGTATGGCTGGGTAATGCAGTCACCTTTGACCTCGGCGACTCGTACCTAGTCGGACGAGACGTCCGCACCATGATTGGTGAACGGATGGAGGTGATGCTGTCGCTTGCTCTACTCAGCACCTTGTTTGCCGGACTAGTTGGCATCCCGCTCGGCATTATTGCCGCATCTCGAATCGGCGGTGTACGGGATCGACTTGCGGTCGGATCGGCGTCTATGGGAGTTGCTGTACCCAATTATTGGCTTGCTGCGATCCTCGTGACCTACCTCGCAGTCGAGTGGGGTTGGTTTCCGGCGGCAGGCTATGTGCGAATAGGCGACGACCCGGGCCAATGGCTTTGGCATTTGATTCTGCCGACAATCGCCCTTGGGGCGATTTCTGCTGCCGAGATCACCCGCCAGACACGCGGGATGATGGCACAAACCATGAATCTCGATTACATCCGCACAGCGCGCATGAAGGGGTTGCCGCCACGCACGGTGATTGGAAAGCACGCCCTTAAGAACGCATCGATACCGGTGATTACAGCCCTAGGCCTGCAACTGACCGTTGTTCTTGGAGGGTCGGTAATCGTCGAACAGATCTTTGGCATGCCGGGTCTGGGTGAGTTGGCTATCACGGCGGTGCTCGGTCGCGACATCCCAGTGATTCAGGGAATCGTTCTGCTGACGACGGTGGTCGCGGTCAGCACTAATCTTCTTGTAGACATCGCGACGTCGCACTTGGATCCACGAGTGGTGATTACATGACTGGCGAGCGTTCAAAGGGATCGGGCGGACCGGCTTTCGGAGAGTCGACATTTCTGGGGACCCGATATGAATCTCCTTCAAGACGATTTATTCGACGGTTTCTTACTCAAAAGGTGGCGACAGCATCAGGGGTGATTCTGATTCTCGTGGTTCTGTCCGCTATATTTGCTCCACTCCTCGCCCCGCTCGATCCCAATAAGACCGATCTCCGAAATACCCTCTTACCTCCCGGTTCTGCTGATTTTCTACTCGGCACGGATTATCTCGGGAGAGACGTTCTCAGCCGACTGTTATTCGCAGGGCGGGTATCTCTAGTAGCAGCGGTCCAGGCAGTCGGTGTTGGCTTGATCCTCGGGGTCGCTCCCGCCCTGGTTGCCGGCTATGTCGGACGATGGTGGGACTGGCTTCTCATGAGATTCACCGATGCCCTGCTCGCCTTCCCCCCACTGATCCTCGCTATTACGGTTATTGGGGTACTCGGTACCGGCTTGACCAATGCGATGATCGGAGTGGGGATCATCTTTGCACCACGCTTTGCCCGAATTACTCGTTCCGCAGTGTTGAGCGTCCGAGAAGAGACTTTTGTCGAGGCCGCTAAGAGTATGGGTCTCAGTCAGCCCCGAATCATCTGGCGCCACGTGCTTCCGCACGTCCTTTCGCCATTGGTCGTTACTGCCACTGTGTTGGCAGGAATGGCGATGATAATCGAAGCTGGTTTGAGTTTCATTGGCCTCGGGGTCCAGGTTCCTCAGGCCAGTTGGGGGTCAATGCTGGCGACGGCCTATCGGTTTATCCGGGTTTCGCCGACCCTAATTCTTTGGCCAGGTCTAGCCATCATGATCACCGTTCTCAGTGTCAACCTCTTGGGTGACGGCATTCGTGATGCTCTTGGCCGTGAGGTGCGGAACATGTCCTCATGAGTGTCAAGGACTCTGCCACTGCAGCGCTCCGCGTGGATGGGCTTTGCGTTGATGTCGCCACGCCGGATGGTTGGGCTACCGTCGTTGAAGATGTCAGTCTCGCTGTTGATGTAGGCGAAATCCACGGTCTGGTGGGGGAGTCGGGAAGCGGAAAGTCTCTCACGGCCATGGCCATCATGGGTCTGATTTCCCACTTCCAAAGCGCACGTGTCACTGGTGGTCAGGTATTGCTTGGTGATGTCGACCTACTTGCACTGTCCAATCGAGAACTCCGCAGGCGCCAAGGCAAGGACCTTGCCATGGTGTTTCAAGAACCAATGACGAGCCTCAACCCAGCGTTTACCGTTGCCGACCAGATTGGCGAGTCTATTCGCTATCACCTAGGCGCTTCGCGGAAGGAGGCCCGGGAACGCTCGATAGAGCTCTTGGAGGAGGTCGGTATTGCCGATGCCCGCCGGCGCTGCAATGACTATCCGCATCAATTCTCTGGCGGAATGCGTCAACGGGTGATGCTGGCTGTGGCCCTCGCTTGTGAACCGAGACTCCTGATTGCTGATGAACCAACGACTGCCCTTGATGTCACGGTTCAGGCGCAGATGCTCGAACTGATCCGGTCGCTAGTGGAACGACATGGGATGGCGGTGATCTTCATTACCCACGACCTCGGGGTGATTGCTGAGATATGCGACCGGGCGACGGTTCTTTACGCTGGCCAAGTCATCGAGAGTGGGCTCGTAGGTGAGGTAATAAAGGGGCCGCGACATCCATACACCGAAGGGCTACTGCGCTCGGTCCCCGCTGACGACGATCTTCCTCTGTGGTGGATCGACGGGTCACCACCGCTCCCAGGACGATTGCCGTCAGGGTGCAGATTTAGTCCGCGTTGCGAGTACAGCAAGGATAAGTGCGTCACTGACGCTATTCCGCTGCTCTTAGATGCGAACGGGCGAGCAATCAGATGCGCTCGTGCTGATGAGCTCTCTCTGGACGGGAGAGACTGACGTTGAGCCAGGTGCTTGAGGTTTCCGGAATGAGTGTTTCCTTTCCCAGACGCTCCGGCTTGTTGGGGAAGTCGCAACCCTTACGCGTCGTGGAGAACGTGTCGTTTGCGGTAGGGAAGGGCGAGGTGGTAGCCCTGGTTGGCGAATCGGGCTCGGGGAAGTCGACCATTGCTCGGGCCGTTCTACGTTTGTTGCCGATCGACGAGGGTCGCATAACCCTCGCTGGCGTGGACATCACAACGCTGTCACAACGGGCCCTCCGGCCGCATCGTCGTAACGCACAGCTTGTTTTCCAGGATCCCTATTCATCGCTGGACCCATCGATGACAGCTATAGAGATAGTCGAAGAACCTCTTCGTGGGTTTGCCATGAGTCGAGAGACGCGCCTGCGCTCCGCCCAAGACCTACTTGCTCGCGTTGGGCTAGCTGGGGTCGAAGGGCGCTACCCGTACGAATTCTCAGGTGGGCAACGCCAACGGATCGCTATTGCCAGGGCCCTAGCTCCCGAGCCGGCGTTGATCATCTGCGACGAGCCGGTGTCCGCTCTGGATCTGTCAACACAGAACCAGATCATCGCTCTACTTGACTCTCTTCGGCAGAGCTTGGGTGTTTCTTATTTATTCATAAGTCATGACCTGTCGGTTGTGCGTCGTATTGCTGATCGAGTCTTGGTGATGTACGCCGGCGAGATCGTGGAGGAAGGACCGACGGAGCGAGTCTTTCGCGAGCCGGTGCACCCTTACACCCTCGCCCTTCTTTCTGCTGTGCCTGTAGTTGCCGCCGACCGATCAAAGCAGGCCAAGCGAATCGTCTTGGAAGGCGACCTTCCCGTGCCCGGAGCGCCTCCACCGGGGTGCCGATTCCACACACGGTGCCCGTTCGCTATGGATATCTGTCGTTTGGTGGTCCCAGAACGGACGGAGTTTGATCACGGAAGATCGGGAAGGTGTCATCTGCACACGGTCGAGCCATCACTAGGTTTCTCTGGTCTAACTCAGTTTGCTGCTGATTCGATGGCATCCACGGACAGGAATTGAGATCGTAGATGTACCTAACCGGTGAAACTAAGGATGGATTTGTAGTGGTACCGGTCGAGTTGTCTGATCTTCTGGACAGACCGCTAGTCGCTTCGCTGGCCACAGAACGGCCTGACGGCACGCTGCAATGCAATCCGATGTGGTTCAGCTTCGATGGAACCGCCATAAAGATGAGTCACACATCGACGAGACAGAAGGTTCGCAACTGGGATGCGAACGCGTCTGTCAGCTTGTGCATCACGGATCCTGAGAACACCTTCCGTTATGTGGAGGTGCGTGGTCTCGTAACTAGTTTGGAGAGCGACCTCGATGCGCAATTCCACCGAGAGCTCCGCTCCCGTTACGGCATGGACGCAACCAACGTCCCTGATGCTGCTGATCGTGTCGTCGTCACCGTCCGGATTACCTACATCGGGGGCCGGGAGATGGCAGATCAAACGAAAGCACTCGACACGAGTGATGACCTACACCAACCATGTCAGGAATGAGACGACATGCTCGCCCTGGTGATTTTGGGTTGGGACGGGTGACTGCATATCTCCCTCCTTTCGGCTCTGATCCGAATCTTCGTTGAAACCACGGGTTTCTTGGGTCGCGTAGCCTCGCTTTGATAACGGCTGCCTAAGGGCCTTGCCGACAAGAAAGAGTGCGCTGTTTTGCATGGCGTAGAGCCGACTAATGGCAACTGTCGTGCCAGCGTGTCGAAACCGTTGGTGGCTGCAAGGCAAATGAACATCCTGCTCCTTTCGGACAGTGCCGTACGTCCACAGCGTTCCTCAGGCGATGGGGTGACAGCCGGGTGCGCGCGTCAGTGCGGTTTCGATGCGATTACCCCGGAGACTTCAAGCGCTGCCAATTGCTCATCCGACATTCCGAGCAAACCCCCTAGTACCTCCGCATTGTGCTCGCCGAGAGCGGCTGACTGGTAGTCGTCGGCGGGTAGCGGGTCGGTGCTCTTGATCGGAAAGCCCGGGATCGCTAAGCGCCCGGCAAGCGGGTCGTCGACAATGCGCACCATGTTGCGTTCGACGAAGTGTGGATGGGCGACGATCTGGCTGGGGGTGAGAACGGGTCCAGCCGGGACGCGAGCCGACGCCAAAGCGTCAAGTGCTTCGTTATCTGTCTCGAAAGTAGCCATCCAGGTCTCGATGATTTCTGTGAGCTCGTCGCGGTGCTCGATACGGTCGGGATTAGATCTGAATCGGTCGTCTTCTCCTAGTTCCGGTCTCCCCAACGCCGCCCACAGGTTCGCCATCTGCGCTTCGGTGGACAAGATGACGATCCACCCCACGGGACCACGAAATGCGCCCGCCGGCGACAGGGTCGGAAAGTGCCGGCCCTGTCGAATCGGCTCGGGTCCATCAGGGTCCATCGACACGGTGTGAATAGACATGTCGTGAAAGTGCAACAGGGCATCGACCATGGAGATATCGAGGTGGGTACCTCGGCCACTTCGTTCCCGGTGGTACAACGCGTGACCGATCGCGCCGAACGCGTGGGCACCGGCGTTGGTGTCTGCAAGTCCTATTCCAGCGATTGTGGGCGGCCCGTCGGGGTCACCGGTCATGTGCATGAGACCACTCATGGCCTGTGCCACCAAGTCGAAGCAGGGACGCTCGGATAGTGGCCCCGTCTGCCCGAACCCGGAGATCGACACCATGATCAGGTTCGATTTTATCGTCCGGAGATCCTCGTACCCGAGACCTTTGTGAGCCATCACCCCTGGGCTGAAGTTCTCGACCAACACGTCGATGTGGGGGATCAAGTCCTTGATGATTGCGATCCCCTCGTCGGTCTTGAGGTCGAGGCACACGCTGCGCTTACCGCGGTTCTGCTGGATGTGAGCGCCTGCTCGGCGATTGATTCGTGGACGGTTTGATCGATTGGGATCCCCATAGGGAGGCTGTTCGATCTTGATGACATCGGCACCCATCTCGACCAGCATGCGGGTACAGGCAGGCCCTGCGAGATAGCGGGTGAGGTCGAGCACGGTAATGCCCTCCAGCCATCGTGGATCGTCGTTCACGCCTCTGCCCCTTTGCGAGGTTCGCGGGGAAGCTTCAGGACTCGCTCCCCGAGGATGTTGCGCATGATCTCTGACATCCCGCCCTGGATTGTGTATGCCGGCGCATAGCAAATGGCGTTGGGCACCTCGGTGCCAACAATGGCAGCAGCCCCGAGCACTTGTGCCGCGAACCGAGCTACCCGTTGCTCGTGCTCGGTGCAGAACACTTTAGTGCCGGCGCTGAAATCGGCTGGACCCTGTCCGAGAGCGCCCCTGTAGACCATGAGCCGCCCCAGATGGTAGCCGGTCTCGATAGCGGCGATCTCCTGGCGTATCCGGAGATCGGAGCGGTCGGCGTGCTCGAGGGCGAGGTCATAAAGCGGTCGATTCGATACCAACCGGTCGATACCCCCTCGTTCGTGGGCCAACTGGACCATGGTTTGTTTGAAGGCAGCACCTTCGACGCCAACGAGATTTTCGACTGGCACCTCGACATCGGTGAAAAACACTTCGCAGAAGTGTTCGTTGCCGACCATGTCGCCGACCGGACGAATCTCGATGCCAGAAAGGTCCATGGGTACGATCAACTCGCTGATCCCCTTGTGAGGTGGGCCGGAGCTATCAGTGCGACAGATCAAATAGCAGTGCGTCGCTTCTGCTGCGAGGCTCGTCCAGATCTTCTGCCCGTTGACAACGAAGGCCGAACCCTTACGGACCGCAGACGTGTTCAGTGAGGCCAAGTCGGATCCGACATCGGGTTCGCTCATCCCGATGCACCACGTCGCCTCGCCCGAGAGTATCCCCGGAAGGAATTCCGCCTTCTGGTCATCGGTGCCGTAGGTGTATATGGCTGGGCCCATCTGGCGATCGGCGATCCAACTCGCCGCAATTGGCGCTCCAGCGCTAATCATCTCCTCGGCCATGATAATTCGCTCGATATCCGGCCGATCGCGGCCTCCGACCTCGATAGGCCAGGTCATGCCGATCCAACCTTCGGCTGCCAAGATCCGTGCGAAGTCTCTCGAGTAGCCGTTGATCCACGAGTCGTGCCACTTGCCGTATTTGGCAATGCCTTGCTGAGCGACCACTCGGGCTCGTTTTCGAAGATCGTCCCACTCGGGAAGTATTGCGAACTCGAGACTCATGAGAGTCTGTAGACCCGGGTCGCCGTGCCGGAGAAGAGGGAATCTTGTTCGCCGTCGGTGTAGGTGGCAGCCATGATTTGGAACGAGTTCCAGATCACCGGGTATGGCAGCGTTTGGCGGTCGACGGGAAAGTTCGATTCGAACATGCACCGTTCAGGTCCGAATAGATCGATGCAGAATCGGACATCGTCAGCCCAGTAGTCGGCAACTTCGTCTGAACTTGGTGGCGCTTGGCGCGTCGCCCAGCCGGTGGCGAAGGTGTCATCCATCCCAACGCCCCCGA
>CAUZRH010000061.1:0-8033 GCA_963582115.1 Dehalococcoidia bacterium | reverse complement strand
GCACTCCGTGACGTCGTGATGGGATACCAGATCGCAGACCAGCCCGGCATAGACCGTGCGATGCTTGATGCCGACGGCACCGCAAACAAGGAACAGTACGGCGCCAACGCCATCCTCGGGGTCTCCATGGCGGTGCTTAGGGCTTCCGCAACAAGTGCCAGGATGCCGTTGTACCAGCGAATAGCCCAGCTCTCCGGGACGAACAACGCCGTCGAATTGCCGACTCCGATGTTCAACCTCCTGAACGGGGGGGCACATGCCGTGGGATCGACCGATTTCCAGGAGTTCATGGTCATGCCGGCCGGCTTTGACAGCTTCACGGAAGCGCTTCGTGCCGCGGTCGAGATCTACCACACGCTCAGGGCCAGACTGGAAAAAGATAACTACCAGACTGCGGTCGGAGACGAGGGCGGATTTGCCCCTGCAGGGTTCGACACGCGCATGGCGCTCCAGCACCTGGTCGACGCTATTGAGGCCGCCGGATACAGGGCGGGGATCGACGTTTTTCTGGCACTGGACCCGGCGGCCAGTGAGTTCGGCCCCGAGCCAGAAGAAGGCGCGCCATACCGATACAACCTGAAGCGAGAAGGCCGGATCCTGTCCACCGCCGGGATGGTCGACGAGTACGAACAACTCGTCGACGACTTCCCGATCGCCAGCATCGAGGACGGTCTGTCCGAAGGCGATTGGGACGGCTGGGTTCAACTCCACGCCAGGCTGGGCGACCGCGTGCAACTGGTGGGGGACGATCTGTTAGTAACTCAGCGACGATACGTGGAACAGGGTATCGAGATGAACGCCGCCAACGCGGTCCTAGTGAAACTAAATCAAGTTGGCACGGTGACAGAGACGCTTGAGACGATTGCCACGGCCCGCGACGCCGGTTGGGGGATCGTAGTAAGCCACCGGTCTGGCGAGACGGAGGACACGACCATAGCCGATCTCGTAGTAGGGACTCGGTCGGGCCAGTTGAAGTCGGGCGCACCTGCACGAAGCGATCGGGTCGCCAAGTACAACCGGCTTCTTGCCATCGCCGATGAGCTTGGTGGCTCCGCCGAGTACGCGGGCCGACGTTCCTTCCGGTAGAAACCCTTTAAACACGATCAATGGCCGAGGGATTCAGGCGGGTAGTAAACTCAGGTTCCCGCGGTGCGAATCACAATCGATCCCGCGGGTCATAACCGCCCGCAAACGCCCGGTCCGAACCGGACAATCTACGCCCTGTATTACCGGGGGGATCAGAATTTTGGAGACGCCAAATGGCAGACAAGACGAAAGTCGGAATCAACGGATTCGGTCGCATCGGGCGACAAGTATTGCGGGCAATCCGTGAGCGCGTCTCAGACACGATAGAGGTCGTGGCGGTCAACGACCTGACGGACTCCAAGACCAACGCCCACCTGTTCAAGTACGACTCCAGTTACGGACCGTACGCGGGGACGGTGGAAGAGGACAACGGCGATCTGATCATCGACGGCGACCGCATCCGGGTGCTGTCGCAGCGGTCTCCGGCCGACTTGCCGTGGGGCGACCTCGGTGTGGACATCGTGGTGGAGTCGACCGGCTTCTTCACGAAGGGCGAGCAGGCACACGGTCACATAGAGGGCGGTGCAAAGAAGGTCATAATCTCGGCCCCGGCATCGGGCGAGGACCTGACGGTTGTACTGGGCGTTAACGACGATCAGTACGACGCAGCGAATCACAATGTGCTGTCTAACGCCTCCTGCACGACGAACTGTGTTGCGCCTATGGCGAAGGTCCTGCATGAAAGTTTCGGCATCGAGCAAGCTCTCATGTCGACCATCCACTCCTACACGAACGACCAGAACATCCTGGACGGCGTTCACGGCGATCTTCGGCGCGCACGAACTGCCGCCGGAAGCATCATCCCGACGACCACCGGCGCAGCACGCGCGGTAACGGTGGTGATTCCAGACCTGAAGGGCAAGATCGACGGCATGGCCTACCGGGTGCCAACGCCTTCCGTATCGGTAACCGACCTAACGGCGACGCTTGAGAAGTCGGCTACCGCCGAGGATGTAAACGAGGCGTACAAACAGGCATCGATGGGCGACGCACTGCACGGCCTGCTGGGCTACTCGGTGGAGCCGCTGGTATCCATCGACTACAAGGGCAACCCGAACTCCGTGACGATCGACGCACTGTCCACGTCTTCCATCAACGACAAGATGGTGAAGGTCGTCGGCTGGTACGACAACGAGTGGGGTTACTCCTGCCGAACCGCCGATCTGACGGCGTTCGTGGCGGCTAAGGGCGTCTAAGCGGACGGGTACATGGCTCCGAGATTCACAGGGGACGCATCAGCGTCCCCTGTTTGTTTGACAGCCTGATTCGTCCCGACGAAATACATCGACAGATTCGCCGCTGACGATCCCCCCGGCGAGTTCAAACTCGGATAGATGAGACGTGTATCATCCGGTCTCGCGCCGCAGGAGTCGACGAAAACTCTTGTGGCTGCGCAACACGTGTGCACTGCGGTCACGTGCAATAAGCGGAAGTGGAGGTGACCTGCCCCCAGAGGCGGTACCACGTCCTTCAATTGACCCCAGTACGCGCGTTTATGTAGCCGCGCCGCCGACGCCGGGCGTACAATCGGTGGCGCTCAAATGAGTGACCGCGCGGGTTCGGTGTCGCACGGGTATCGCCGTCCTTTTCAGCACCTTCCTGGAAATGTATCCAGGAAATGCATCTGGGGAGACGGTTAGCGAACGGAGAAAAAGCCGATGGCTACGTCTAATAACGGAACTGCTACTTCTTATCTCGAACGCGTACGCGAGCCCCGCTGGCTGAACAGCGAGGATGCCGAAGTCGGCAGCTACGCAGTCAAGTCCGGTCTCGCCCAGATGCTCAAGGGCGGCGTGATCATGGACGTCGTCAACGATGAGCAGGCGAAGATCGCTGAGGACGCTGGCGCAGTCGCCGTTATGGCGCTGGAGCGTGTCCCGGCAGACATCCGTCAGGACGGCGGCGTCGCTCGCATGTCCGACCCCAACATGATCGAGGCCATTTTGAAGGCCGTGTCCATCCCCGTGATGGCCAAGTCCCGCATCGGTCACTTTGTTGAAGCCCAGGTTTTGCAGGCGCTCGGCGTCGACTTCTGCGACGAGTCCGAGGTTTTGACCCCGGCCGACCACGAGTTCCACTCCAACAAATGGGCGTTCAAGATGCCGTTTGTTTGCGGCTGCACCAACCTCGGCGAGGCGCTCCGTCGCATCGGTGAGGGCGCTTCGATGATCCGCACCAAGGGCGAAGCCGGGACTGGCGACGTTGTTGAGGCGGTCACGCACGCACGATCAGTGCTCGGCGAGGTCAAGCGACTCCAGCACCTTCCTGAGATGGAACTGATGACTGCGGCGAAGAACATGGGTGCACCGTACGATCTGGTTCTTGAAGTGGCTCGCACCGGCAAGCTCCCGGTCGTCAATTTCGCAGCCGGCGGAATCGCCACCCCTGCGGACGCGGCCCTGATGATGCAGATCGGCGTGGACGGCGTGTTCGTCGGCTCCGGCATCTTCAAGTCCGGCAATCCGGCGCAGCGTGCGGACGCGATCGTCCAGGCCACGACGCACTTCGACAACCCGGACATCGTCGCCAACGTATCCCGTGACCTGGGTGAGGCGATGGTTGGCATCAGCTCCAACGAGCTGCCGGAGTCCGAACAGTTGGCGAAGCGCGGCTGGTAGGTCTATTGCCGCTCAACATAGGCGTCCTGGCACTCCAGGGCGATTTTCAAGAACACCGTGCCATGCTCGAATCTCTTGGCGCGGCCGTCACCGAGGTCCGTCTGCCCCACCAGTTGGAGGGGCTTGACGGTCTGGTGATCCCCGGTGGCGAGAGCACGACCATTGTGAAACTCGCCCATCGATGGGACTTTCCTGACGCACTCCGCCGTTTCATTGATGAAGGCGGAGCCGTTTGGGGTACGTGCGCTGGGATGATAGTGATGGCCCGTGAGTTGCTTGAGCCGGACCCGGTGCCACTTGCGTTGATGGACATCACAGTGTCCCGCAACACTTTTGGTCGACAGGTAGACAGCTTTGAGACAGATATCGCCGTCGATGGCGTTTCCGGGGGGCCTGTTCATGCAGTGTTCATCCGAGCGCCCTCCGTTCAAACACAGGGCGAAGGCGTTGAGTGCATCGCAAAGTTGGACGACGGTACGCCCGTTGCGGTCCGCAGCGGTAAACTATTAGCAACGGCGTTCCATCCTGAGCTGACACCGGATACTAGGGTTCATGAGTTGTTCCTCCGGCTGTCGGCTGGAGACCTTTCGTCCGTCTGACCGCCTGATCGGTTGGCAGCAGTGCACGACTGCCGCTCGGCGGGTCAATCGCACGAGTTGCCAATGATCAGACATCTGCGTCCAAGCGATCTGAATCGCGTGCTGTTCCTCCGCCCCGCGGAGGGCGGCACACAAGCCTTCACGCTAGACAGTGCTACCCATCCTTCCGCTCGTGAGTACCGGGCAAGCCGGTACATTGCGCGCACCCTGGCATGGCGCGACCGACGTGACGGATGGATCGCATTCGGTAGATCCGGCGTGACCGGTATCGTGCGGGTCAGACGACGCAACGGTCCCACCGTGTGGGAGATCGGGGAACTATTTCTCTCCCCTGACGCCCAGCCGGAGATAGACGGCGCAGAACTGCTGGGAGACCTTTCAGACGTCGCCGCAAGTTCTGGCATCCACCGGGTGTTCCTACGTATCGAGGATGGCAATCCTATGGCAACCGCAGCACGCCGTGCCGGTTTCATTCTGCAGACGCGCGAAACGTTGTATCGGCGGCCGGAAGACCTGCGCGGCGCTGATCAAATTGCGCACTACCCCGGAGAATCTGGATGGCGCACCGTTCAAGATGAGGACCTCCAGCGCATCTTCAGGCTTTACGGGAGCGCCACCCCGCTTTCGGTCAGGCAGAGCACAGGGATGACGTTGCAGGAATGGCGAGAATCGCTAGAACCACTGCCCCGAACCCGGCAGCAATCGATGTTTTCCGATCGGCGAGCAGCTTTAAGTAGGAGAAACGCTGAAGGGGTTAACTTCGGCGAGATGGTACTGGACGGCGAAAACGGCCCAACCGCGTGGATGCGCTACTCAGACGCCAGTAACGAACGCCTTTTCACGTTGATGGTGGAGCCAGAGGCGCAGGTCGACTTGAACGAGGTGGTGCGGGGCGTACTGGCCGGGGGATTCGGGATGCCGGCGGCAATGCTAGTACCGCTTTACGCAAGGCGAATAGCTATGGCGTTACAGGCCGCCGAGTTCGTTCAGGGGCACGATTATGAGCTTTTTGCCCGCCAGACCGCTGAACGGGCTAAGATTCCTCAGAACGCCATGGCCGCAGCAGGTGGCTAAGATCGGAGATGAACAACTGACCATCCAACAGGGCGAACAACGTATAACCGATGACCTGCAGGCTCTGATCAGCGCGCTCCCGGAGCGCATTCAGAGTGCGCTGGACAAACACCCACGCTCAAGCGAGTTACTTGAGGTCGTCATGGACCTCGGTCGCACGCCAGAGGCACGCTTTCCGGACGAAGCTCTCAAGTTGAGCGATCAGGAAGTCACCGACGCCGACCTCCAGTGGGTCGTCGAGCGGATAGGTGAGTTTGGCGATGACAATCGCGCTGGAATAGAGCGAACCCTTCACCGGATTTCGGTTATCCGAAATCGTGGAGGGCGTCCTGTGGGCGTGACCTGTCGAGTGGGGCGAGCGGTTTTTGGAACCGGAAAGATCATCGACGACCTGGTTCGCACCGGACAAAGTGTTCTGCTTCTTGGGCGACCGGGTGTGGGCAAGACGACGATGCTGCGTGAAGTGGCGCGTGTGCTTGCCGACGAGGTTGGCAAAAGAGTCGTGATCGTGGACACCTCCAACGAGATCGCGGGCGACGGCGACGTCCCTCATCCTGCGATTGGACGTGCCAGGCGAATGCAGGTCCCCAGCACTCCCCAGCAGCATCAGGTGATGATCGAGGCTGTGGAGAATCACATGCCGGAAGTGGTGATCATCGACGAGATGAGCACCGAGGCGGAATCGATAGCGGCACGAACGATCGCGGAGCGGGGGGTTCAACTTATTGCTACCGCCCACGGAAATAGTCTCTCCAATCTTGTCAGCAATCCAACCCTTTCCGACCTGGTCGGAGGAACCCAGACCGTCACGCTGGGAGATATCGAAGCCCGCCGCCGCCGCACGCAGAAGACGGTGTTAGAGCGAAAGCACAAGCCGACGTTTGAGGTCGTGGTGGAGATACAGGCATTTGATCGAGTTGGCGTCCACGCGGATGTTGGATCGATCGTGGACACGATGCTGCGTGGCTACATCGTTGAGCCTGAAGTCCGCGCAATGGAGGGTGATGATGTGACGGTCGTGCAGGACGCTTCCGGTATCGGAGCCGGTGTCTCTAACGTGCCCCAAGACGGCGGAAAGCCTCGCACCGCTCTGACGCAGGAAGAGTATCGAGAGGGTCGGGACCCAGGCCAGCCAGGCGAGCTGCGACGCGAAATCTCGCCCGCTCAGGTTGCCGCTCCGAATCCGATCCAGGCATCAGAACCGGAGCCTGTACGCATTATTGCCGTGTACGCGTTTGGCGTGCCGAAGTCGAACCTCCAGGAAGCGGTGAATCGCCTCAAAGCACCGGTAAACGTGGTCGACACCCCTGAAGAGGCGGACATGTTCCTGACCACCAAATCGCACTACAGTCGTCGCCCCACGGCGGTGCGTGAAGCGGAAGCGGAGGGCCTCCCCGTTTACGTTCTCCGAAAGGGATCTGGCGAGCAGATTAAGCAGTTCGTCGAGAGATTCGAGACAAAGAAACGCGAAGATCCGGTCGGCAGGCGGGCCTCAAACGTCGTGCGGACCGCGCTGACCGAGGCCGAGGCTGCGTCGCAGAAGGTTCTTGCAGGTGAAGACCGTATAGACCTTGATCCGCAACCGGCTTTCATCAGGCGTCTCCAGCACGGCGTAGGTGGCCGGCACAACATCGGATCGTCGAGCACGGGTCAGGATCCTTACCGCCACGTGGTGCTCCGACGCAGACGCCGATAGTGCGTGTGCTTGATGCCGAGGATCACGCGTTTTGAGACTATTTCTATCTATAGAAGGCGGCGACGGGGCAGGAAAGTCCACCCAGGCTGAACTCCTTATGACCCGCCTGAAAGCGACAGGCGTGAACGCCCTGCTGGTTCACGAACCCGGCGGGACGGATTTCGGCGAGCACGTCAGACGGCTTGTGAAAGGCGACGTTCCACGCTCTCCGATGTCCGAGCTGTTTCTGTTTGAGGCCGCCCGTGCCCAGCTTGTGCAGGAAGTAATCCGGCCTGCGCTGGATTCCGGTCAGGTGGTCGTTACCGATCGTTATGCCGATTCCTCGATCACGTACCAGGGCTATGGTCGTGGTCTCGATCTCGCGGACGTACGGGCGCTCAATCACGTAGCGACCGGCGGACTGATGCCGGATGCAACCGTGTTGCTGGATATCCCACCAGATCGGGCGCTGGCCCGGGTGGACGGCTCTGATGGGTCTGACGGACGCTCAGACGACCTGGATCAGGCTCGCTTTGAGCGGGAACCGTTGGAGTTCCATCAGAGGGTTGCTGAGGGCTTCCGGACGTTAGCATCTGAAGAATCGGGCCGCTGGTTTGTGGTTGATGCCTCCGCGCAGCCCGATAAAGTGGCCGAAAAGGTGTGGGCTATCGTCTCCAACCTGCTTGTGTTGAGAGGGGTAGGCTGAAATGCCTGACCTTAGCGGCAGCATGACAGCTGATGAGCTACGTGCATTCCTCGAGCAGCCCCATCTTGCGATCATCACGACGAACGGCGCAGATGGCGTGCCGCACTCGACTCCGGTCTGGTACATCGCAGAGGACGACGGCGCCCTATCGATAATCGTCCTCAAACACGCCGTGAAACTACGGAATATCGAGCGTGACCCACTGGTGTCGATCACCGTCGCACCGGAGACCCGCCCTTACGCTTACGCCCGTTACAGGGGCACGGCTTCGGTGT